>JAKSIX010000001.1 GCA_024398595.1 Bacteroidaceae bacterium
AGATGCGGAAAAGAAGCATAAGAATTGAAGTTAATCATTTCAAAACAGGTTCTAAGACCGGAGGCTTTTTTCTTGTATGGGCAAGGTTTTCCAGTCCGACGCATCCGCACAGGCGGATGAACGGAACCTGTCCCCTGTTCACCAGTAAAGGCGGCCTTCAAGCCGCCTTTACTGTGGGTGAAGATGGATTCGAACCACCGAAGTCGAGAGACAGCAGATTTACAGTCTGCCCCATTTGGCCACTCTGGAATTCACCCGGGAACAAGTCCCTGCCCAAAATTACTTCGAGGTGAGACGTGTTATATACGCTTCGATTGTCGCAGCCTCCTGTGAAGCAGGATAATCGCTCTTTATCTTATTGTAAAGTTTCAAAGCCTGTGCAGGTTTGTCCATTGACTCATACACAAGACCCGCATTGAACAGATAGAGAGGTGTCTGCAAATCGTTGTCCGCCTTGGAAGCGGCCTTCTCAAAAGCAGCCGCAGCCTTCTCCGGCTGACCTGTTGACGCATAGCAGTCTGCCAGTGCACCGATTACCGCAGGAGCCAGCATCTGATCCTTTCCGTTGAACTTTGAAAGATACTCTATGGCAAGTTCACAACTATCCAGCTGAGCCAGACAGAGTCCTGCATAAGCTTTGGCCAGTTTGCCGGCTTTAGTGCCGCCGTAGTTGCCAGCTATCTCAATAAAGCCCATATTGCCAAGCTCATCACCGTCAAGTGCAAGCTTGTACTGCTCGTTCATGAAATAGTTCTCACTCGGATACATATATTCAGCCACACGTATCTCACGAGGCTCAACGACCTTCGATTTGTAGAGATAGCAACCGACGACAACCACTATGAGCGCCAAGACCGCAACTATGACATTGGTCTTGTTCTTCTCAAAGAACTCCTCCCAACGGTTCAGTCTGTCCTCAATGGTAACCTGCTGCGCCTGAGGCTCAGCCTTGACCTGTTTTTTTGTATTCTTTTGTGCCATAATGACAAATATCTAAACACCTTATTAAGCGGTGGCAAAATTACTTATTTTTTGTCTTTAGCGAAACAATTCAACCAAAAAAACGGGCATAACCGAAAAAGTAGCTTAACTTCGCTCAAAATTCACACAGGGAATGTATCTGGAGAGACTCTTTTTAATGAACTACAGGAGCATTGCGCAGGCAGACCTGCAGTTATCGCCCAAGATGAACTGTCTTGTCGGCAGTAACGGCATGGGGAAGACCAATATACTGGATGCCATACACTACCTCTCGTTCTGCAAGAGTTCGCTCAGTTTCTCTGACTCCCAGACAATCAGGCACGGCGCGGAATGTATGATGCTGCACGGCACATACTGTTCGGATTTTGAAGAGAGAACCGGGATAAGCTGCACGCTGAAACAGGGCTGCCGCAAACAGTTCATGCGCGACAGGAAGGAATACCGCAAATTCTCCGATCACATAGGGCTGATACCCCTGGTAATGATATCGCCCGACGATATGCAGCTGATATCAGGCGGAAGCGATGAGAGACGCCGCTTTATGGACATAGTCATCTCACAGTACGACAAGGAATACCTCGGACATCTGATAAGCTACAACAAGGCTATGGCACAGCGTGGAGCACTGCTGAAAATGGAGTCACAGCCTGACGATGACCAGTTTCTGGTGTGGGAGACCATTATGGACAGCGATGCCGCATTCATCTATGGCAGAAGGAGAGAATTCATAGACAAGGTCTCTCCCCTATTCCAGCAGATATACTCACAGATAGGGGCAGACAGCGAGAAAGTCAGCCTGGAATACACATCGCACATTGAGCGTGGCCCGCTGATCAACGCCCTGAGGGAATGGCGCACCAGAGAACGTACCATCGGGTACACGCTTCACGGTATTCACAAGGACGAACTGGAAATGACCCTCGGGGACTATCCGATAAGACGTGAAGGCTCACAGGGACAGGGGAAAAGCTACCTCACGGCACTGAAACTCGCCCAATACCTGTACCTGTCGGAAGCGTGTGGCAAGCGCAAGCCCATACTCCTGCTTGACGATCTCTTTGACAAGCTGGACTCCAAGCGCGTTGAAAAAATCCTCCGTCTCGTGTCTGGAGAAGACTTCGGCCAGATATTCATCACAGATGTCAACAGGGATCACATTGACGGAATACTCAAGACTATAAACGGAGACTTCCGCATTCTGAACGTAGAGGACGGAAACGTGATATGAAACGCACCGAAAGTGAGAATCTGACTGACGTATTGTACCGATACCTTCGCGAGCAGGGTCTCGAGACGCCGTTGAACGAATTCAGGCTGATACAGGCATGGAACGACGTAATGGGCAAGACCGTATCAAAATACACGTCAGACCTCAGGATATACAATCAGACGCTGTTCGTCACCATATCCTCAGCACCTCTCAGAAACGAAATCATGATGCGTCGGGCTGGAATAATAAAGGCCCTCAACGATCACGTCGGGGCCCAGGTCATATGCAGCATCTCAGTCCGCTGAACTATCGTCCATCAGCAGTTCCAATGCCCTGCCGACCGTAGTGTCGAACGTGTTGATATATGCTATATATTCCTGCATGTCAGCCGCGTCATAGACTATTCCGGCACGCAGAATACGTTTCATCTGTTCACTGATTACTGACGGCAACGATGACGGACGCTTTATATCCTTGGATCTGATATACGCCTCAAACTCACCGTCGGCATTATGTTTGTCTATATAACCGACAATCTCCTGCCAGGTCTTGAGCCCGGACAGTTCGCTTCTGTGTGAATCCACATACTTCAATGCAAAGGAATTGGAAAGGCTTCTCCTGACAACCGATGCATAATACTCATTGTACGGGAGGGTATCCTGCGGCACAAAGACATCGGGCATTATTCCGCCACCGCCATAGACCGTGCGTCCGGAGTTCGTCGTAAACATCTGGCTTTCATCAAAATGTACGCTGTCTGCAGAAAAGAACTCTCCACGTGACCAGCGGTTCACAATATCCATCTCGTAATCCTCGCCACCTCCGTAGGGTTTCTGGATACATCTGCCGGAAGGAGTGTAGTAACGGGCAATGGTAAGCCTGACACTTGAGCCGTCGCTGAAATCTATAGGCTGCTGCACAAGACCCTTTCCGAACGAACGGCGTCCCACGATAGTTCCACGGTCATTGTCCTGGATTGCTCCGGAGAAAATCTCACTGGCAGATGCCGATATTTCATCAATCAGCACCACCATAGGTATATTCTGGAACAGACCACGTCCGTTGGCATACTCTGCCGCATACTCGCTGTGCAGTCCCTGCGTATAGACTATCATCCTTCCTTTAGGCAGGAACTCATTGACAATCTGTATGGCAGCACCGAGGAATCCGCCTGTGTTACCACGGAGATCCACAATCAGCTTTCTGCACCCTTCATTCTTAAGTTTGGCAAGACCGGTCATCATCTCCGAATATGTGGTCTCCCCGAACTTGTTGAGCACTATGTAACCGATGCCGTCTGAAATCATGTACGCTGCATCCACGCTCTTCACAGGAATAGGCCCGCGTTCTATCGTGAAATCCATGATACCTTCATCGCCGGGACGAAGCACACCTATCTTCACCTCCGAGCCTTCCGGTCCCCGGAGATTACGGACAATGTCATTGCTGTTCATCTTCCTGCCGGCAAACAGTGAATCGTCTATGTACAGAATACGGTCACCGGCCAGCACGCCCACCTTCTCGGAAGGTCCGCCGCGCACCACACTGTTCACGTGAATCGTATCATCCTGCATTGAGAACTGGATACCTATGCCTGAGAAACTCCCGTGAAGTTCTTCATTGCTTTCCTGCGCCTCCTCCACCGGATAATATGCCGAATGCGGATCCAATTTCTCTAACAGCATCGGCAAGGCGGCCTCAATAAGAGTATCGACATCTACTGAATCCACATACATCCGGTCAATAGCGGATATGAGAGTGCTGATTTTATTGTTGGAACTGCCGCCTATACGCGAAATGTAATCCACCAGCACCGCAGACTGCCTGCGATATGCTCTGGATGTCAGATACGTTCCGGCCACGTAACCGAGCAGCAGACAGCAGATTACTGTCAATATTATGTATCTCCTTTTCATTTTTCCGAAGGATCAAGATAAAGTACCTCAACACCGGCACGCCGCAACAGGTCTATGCCGTCGGTAAGACGGTACTGCTCTGAATAGACCACACGCTTTATGCCAGCCTGAATTATCAGCTTGGCACACTCTATACAGGGCGATGCAGTGCAATACATGGTCGCCCCTTCACTGCTGTTAGCCGATCTGGCCAATTTCGTTATAGCATTCGCTTCGGCGTGGAGTACGTAGGGCTTGGATGTATTGTTATCGTCCTCACATATATTCTCAAAGCCTGTCGGTGTCCCGTTGTATCCGTCGGATATTATCATCTGGTCCTTGACCACCAGCGCCCCGACCTTGCGTCTCTCACAATACGAATTTTCAGCCCATATACGCGCCATCCGGGCATATCTGGCATCAAGTTTCTGCTGTTTGTCCTTATCCATTTGTCACTCTATTTCCATTATGAGCCTTTCCATTGACGGAATATCAAATCCTCCGCGCCTCAGAACTATTTTCCGCTCATCGGCAAGAGCATTCAGGGCTCTTGATACATTAAGTCTTGTCTCGCACAATATCTCCGACAGTTCATCCATCTTGACGCGGACCTCCTTGGAACCGGATGACGAATCGCACAATCCCGCCACCAGTCTGACTATCCTCTTCCTCAGACTGCCGCCGCACAGCCTCCACAAGTCCGACTCAAGAGTCTGTATCCTGCCACTGAGCATATTCAGGAGGTTCATCCTGCATATATCGTACTTATACAGTTCCGAATACAGGTACTGTTTGTCAAACCTCAGCACGCCTACATTTCCGCAAGCCGTATAGTCCTTTACAAATACAGGGAGGAATCCGGACATTGAATATGCCTCTATCATTGCCGGAGCATCAACAGTCTCGCACAGGACAAACCGTCCGTCAGCCGAAGCACGTCTGGATACCGCTGACCCGTTCAGCAGGAAGACAAAGCCGTCACACGAATCCCCGGCCTTGATGAAAGTCACGCCGTCCTCCACCGTCAGGAAATCGAACCTGACTTTCTCTATAATCTCCCCGAATTCACTCTTGGCAAGTCCCTGGAACAGCGGAAGCGTAAGCAGTATGTCATATATGGGGGAATCCATATCACCTATTGTACATTGTTAACCGCAAAAATAGCAATTACGATTGTTCTGACGTATATGATAGGGTTAAAAAAAATTTTTGCTGCCGGCAACGTAAAAAAACATACAGGACAATGGCGGAATGATGGAAACAAAATACTACATTTGGAGAACAATTTATCATTTGGAATTATGTTTGATTTCTTAAGCTCAATGGACACGACGCTGAAGATTTTCTGGATTATAGCAGGAATAGCGTCCCTGATTTTCATCATCCAGACCATACTGGTTTTCACCGGCATCGGAGGTGATACGGATTTTGACGAAGTTACCTCCGCAGAGACTGTCGATGACAGCGGATTCGGAGGCGTTTTTTCCTTCAGGAACCTGATTAATTTCCTGTTAGGCTACGGATGGAGCGGCATCGTGTTTTACGAAAGGATACAGTCATCGCTGTGGCTGCACATAGTATGTATCGGAATCGGGCTGCTCTTTGTAGCCGCATTCGTATTCATGTTCAGGCAGATGATGCGCCTGTCGCACGACGGGACATTCAAGACCGAAGAATGTGTAGGTCTGACAGCCGATGTGTATCTGCGTATACCCGCCGGACGTTCAGGACACGGAAAGGTCCAGTTCAGCGTAAAGGGTACCGTGCACGAGCTCGATGCAGTCACAGACAGCAATGACATGCTGCCTACAGGGAGTCACGCGAAGATAGAGGAAGTACTCGGAAGCGACCTTGTCAGAGTTTCAAAGGCGGAATAGTAACAATAACGTAAAAAACAACATATAAAATGGAACCATCAATCATCATCATTATTGCAGTAATACTGCTGTTCGTACTCTTTGTGACCATCATACGCCGTTACAGGCGTTGCCCGTCAGACAAAATTCTTGTCGTATATGGAAAGACTGGAGGCGGCTCGGCCAAGTGCATTCACGGAGGCGGCAAGTTCGTATGGCCGGTCATCCAGGATTACGCATACCTGAGCCTGACACCTATATCAATTGATGCCAATCTGACAAATGCCCTGTCACGCCAGAACATCAGGGTCGATGTCCCCTGCCGTTTTACAGTAGGTATCTCCACAGAGTCCGACAGTATGAACAACGCCGCAGAGAGGCTTCTCGGCCTGTCAGCCGATGAGATACAGGAACTCGCACGCGATATTCTGTTCGGACAGCTCCGTCTGGTCATAGCCACAATGACAATTGAGGAAATCAACTCGGACCGTGACACCTTCCTTGAGAACATATCAAAGAACGTGGAGGTAGAATTGAAGAAGATAGGTCTCCGTCTTATCAACGTAAACGTGACCGATATCAAGGATGAGTCGGGATACATCCAGGCTCTTGGTAAGGAAGCAGCCGCAAAGGCTATCAATGAGGCTAAGGTCAGCGTGGCCGAACAGGACCGTAACGGTGAGATAGGTAAGGCCGATGCTGTAAAGGAGACCCGTATCCGTACATCCCAGGCCAACGCCATCGCTGTACAGGGTGAGAATAACGCGAAGGTTGATATTGCCAACTCCGAGGCATTCCGCCGCGAGAAGGAGGCCGAGGCCAACAGGTTGGCCGTAACTGCAGAGAAGGTGCAGCAGGCCAAGGCCTTGCAGGACGCATACATTGCCGAACGCGATGCAGAGCTTGCACGTGCCGAGCGCGAGCGTTCCACACAGCAGGCCAACATCCTTGTATCGCAGGAAGTTGACAAGCAGCGCGTCATCATCGCGGCTGAGGCTGAGGCCGAGCAGAAGCGTATCAACGCAAAGGGTGAGGCTGACGCAATCTTCGCCCGGATGGAAGCTGAGGCTAAAGGTTACTACGAGATTCTTACCAAGCAGGCTGCCGGTTACGACAAGATGGTTCAGGCCGCAGGAGGCGATGCAGCCAAAGCATTCATGCTGCTGATGTCGGAGAAGATGCCGGAGCTTGTAAAGACGCAGGTTGAGGCTATCAAGGGTGTCAACATAGACCACGTGACCGTATGGGATTCCGGAAACAATCCCGACGGGAAGGGCTCCACAGCCAACTTTCTGAGCGGTCTTATGAAATCCGTACCTCCAATGTCGGATCTGTTCGACCTGGCAGGTCTCAGTCTGCCCGAATATCTTGCGAAGAAAAAGGCTGAGGGTGCAGTTGAAGCAAACGAAGACAACAGCAATAAAGAGTAAACAGATGAACGGCTTATTCTCAATAGAAGGCCGCGTGATCGTGATGACAGGCGGCACAGGGGTTCTGGGACACTGCATATCCGTATATCTGGCACAGCAGGGTGCCAAGGTCGTAATAATCGGCCGCAACGTGGAAACCGGCAATTCCATTGTCTCTGAAATGCAGGCCAAAGGCGGTACCGGTATGTTCATCCAGGCCGATGTTCTGGATGCAGGCTCAATACAGAATGCCTGCGACACCGTATTGGACAGATACGGGAAAGTGGATTCCCTGCTGAATGCGGCCGGCGGCAATATGCCCGGAGCCACAATTTCACCTTCCGGGACCTTCTTTGACATTAAAGTGGAGGAATTTGAGAGAGTTCTGAACGTAAACCTGACAGGTACCGTTATCCCCACACAGATATTTCTGAAGCCTATGGTCGATGCCGGGAAGGGCACCATCGTGAACTTTGCATCGATGGCGGCGTTCCGGCCTTTATCCAGAATAATGGGTTACTCGGCAGCCAAGGCCGGCATCAACAATTTCACTGCATTTCTGGCCAACGAGATTGCCACTAAGTTCACTCCGGAAATCAGGGTCAATGCCATAGCACCCGGATTCATACTTACGAACCAGAACCGCGCACTGCTCACCAACCCTGACGGCAGCCTGACACAGCGCGGCAACGATGTAATCAGACAGACTCCGTTCAAGCGTTTCGGAAAGCCGGAGGAACTATGCGGGACAATACAGTATCTGATAAGCGACGCATCGTCATTCGTGACAGGGACCGTATCTGTAGTTGACGGCGGATTCAACACATTCGCCATCTGATGAATATGTAAAACAACACAATTAAAGATGATTTTATTTTTCAAAGCGCCTACGGGCACTATTCTCGCAACAGAGACAACAAAGCAGCCGGAAAGTGATGACATCAGGAAGCTGAGCTGGCTGTACGGTGACGCGCAGATGATTGATGCGGACAAGGTAAACGGTTTTCACGTAGGCCCACGCAGGGAAATGATAACCCCATGGAGCACGAATGCAGTGGAAATCACCCAGAATATGGGATTGTCCGGAATCACCCGGATTGAGGAATATTTCCCAGTAAGCTCTGAGGACGCAGAATACGACCCAATGCTTCAGAGAATGTATAAAGGGCTTGATCAGGACATTTTCACCGTCAACATAAAGCCTGAGCCCATCATTTTCGTAGAAGACTTGGACAGCTACAATGAGCAGGAAGGTCTGGCGCTTTCGAAGGAGGAAATATCCTACCTGCATCAGGTAGAGAAGGAAATCGGCCGCAGTCTCACCGACTCGGAGGTGTTCGGTTTCGCACAGATTAATTCAGAACACTGCCGTCACAAGATATTCGGCGGAACGTTCATCATCGACGGGAAGGAGATGGAATCATCACTCTTCCAGATGATAAAGAATACCACAAAAGAACATCAGGGACATATCATTTCCGCTTATAAGGACAATGTTGCCTTTGCCGAAGGCCCTGTGATAGAGCAGTTCGCACCCGCCGACCACTCCACTTCAGACTACTTCATAATCAAAGACATTGAGTCAGTCATTTCCATCAAGGCCGAGACGCACAATTTCCCGACGACAGTAGAGCCTTTCAACGGAGCATCGACAGGAACGGGCGGCGAGATACGGGACCGTATGGGTGGCGGCAAGGGCTCCTGGCCTATAGCCGGTACTGCGGTATATATGACATCCTATCCGAGGAATGATGCAGGCAAACCCTGGGAGAAACCGCTCAAGGAGCGTAAATGGCTATACCAGACACCGGAGCAGATTATGACAAAGGCATCCAACGGAGCCTCCGATTTCGGCAACAAATTCGGCCAGCCGCTTATCTGCGGTTCTCTGCTGACTTTCGAGCATCAGGAGGATGGCAGCCAGTACGGATATGACAAGGTGATTATGATGGCCGGAGGTGTAGGATACGGCACAAAACGCGACTGTCTGAAGGGCGAGCCGCAGAAAGGCAATAAGATTGTGGTACTTGGCGGTGACAACTACCGTATCGGACTTGGTGGCGGTTCCGTATCGTCTGTCGATACCGGACGCTACTCTTCAGGCATCGAGCTGAACGCTGTGCAGAGAGCGAATGCGGAAATGCAGAAGCGCGACTACAATGTCACCCGCGCTTTGTGTGAGGAGGATGTCAATCCTATAGTATCTATTCACGATCACGGCTCGGCAGGTCACGTGAACTGTCTGTCAGAGCTGGTTGAGGAATGTGGCGGACTGATTGAGATGGACAAGCTTCCCGTCGGAGACAAGACTCTGTCATCAAAGGAGATTATAGCCAACGAGTCACAGGCGCGTATGGGCCTGCTGATACAGGAGGAATAGCTTGACCACGTCAGAAAAATTGCAGAACGTGAACGTGCTCCGATGTATGTGGTCGGTGAAACCACAGGCGATGCCCGCTTCGCATTCGAGCAGGCGGACGGCAAGCGTCCGTTCGACCTCGCGGTAAGCCAGATGTTCGGTTCATCTCCAAAGACTATAATGAATGATGTTACAGTAGAGCATCATTACGAGGATGTGACATACGATCCGGCAAAATTCGAGGAATACCTGCAGAACGTACTGCAGCTTGAGGCTGTAGCCTGCAAGGACTGGCTCACGAACAAGGTGGACCGTTCCGTAACAGGAAAGATAGCACGCCAGCAGTGCCAGGGTGCCATACAGCTTCCGCTTTCAGACTGCGGAGCAGTGGCTTTGGACTATCGCGGCAATAGCGGTATCGCCACATCGATAGGCCACGCCCCACAGGCCGGTCTTGCAGACCCGGCAGCAGGCTCGGTATTGTCTGTAGCAGAGGCCCTGACAAATATCGTATTCGCTCCGCTCACCGATGGTTTGGGAACTGTATCGCTCAGTGCCAACTGGATGTGGCCGTGCCGCGCCCAGCAGGGAGAGGATGCAAGACTGTATAAAGGCGTGAAAGCCCTGTCGGACTTCTGCATAGAACTGGGAATCAATGTTCCTACAGGAAAGGATTCGCTGTCAATGACACAGAAATATCCGGACGGAAGCAAGATTATCAGCCCTGGAACCGTCATCGTATCGGCAGGCGGTCAGGTATCAGACGTAAAGAAGACTGTATCACCGGTATTGGCCGATGTGAAGGGAAGTGTGCTTATGCACATAGATTTCAGCTACGACCAGCTGAGACTCGGAGGCAGCGCATTTGCACAGTCCATGAACCGTATAGGCAGCGATGTGCCTACAGTCAGGAGCGCGGAATACTTCATCGATGCATTCAATGCCGTACAGGGACTGGTTGGCTCAGGTCTGTTGCTGGCAGGTCACGACATATCAGCCGGTGGTCTTGTCACCACACTTCTTGAGATGTGTTTTGCCAATACTGCGGGTGGACTGGATATCAATCTGGATGCTCTGAACTGCACAGACATAGTAAAGACTCTGTTTGCAGAGAACCCTGGCATAGTAGTGCAGATTGACAAGAAGAAACTGGACAATGTGACTGCCGCACTTGATGAGAGCGGTGTAGGATACGCCATCATCGGTCGTCCGACAACGGAACGCACCATAGTTTTCCACTCCGACAAGGAATGCAGGACTATAGATATAGACAGGATGCGTGAACTGTGGTACAAACCATCATACCTGATGGAGCGCAGACAGGCTTCAAACGGCTGCGCTGAGAAGAGATACGCCAATTATATGAAGCAGCCGTTACGTATTAAGGTTCCATATACGTTCCAAGGTACTCTGGCACAGTACGGACTGAATCCGGACAGACGCAGCGCAAGCGGTATCAAGGCTGCCATCATACGCGAGAAGGGAACAAACGGCGAACGCGAAATGGCGTATTCCCTGTGGCTTGCAGGCTTCGATGTAAAAGATGTGACCATGACCGACCTTGTAAGCGGACGCGAGACTCTGGAAGACATCAATATGATAGTCTTCTGCGGAGGATTCTCCAACTCGGACGTACTGGGTTCAGCGAAAGGATGGGCAGGCGCGTTCCTGTTCAACCCTGCCGCAAAAAATGCGCTTGACCGTTTCTATGCACGCAAGGATACATTGTCATTGGGTATATGCAACGGATGCCAGCTTATGATTGAACTTGGTCTGATCAATCCCGAGCACAAGGAGAAGAGCCGTATGCTCCACAATGACTCGCACAAGTTTGAGTCAGCATACCTGGGACTTGACATAATGGACAACAGCAGCGTTATGCTCGGCACGCTCAGCGGCTCAAAACTTGGAGTCTGGGTGGCACACGGCGAGGGCAAGTTCCATCTGCCCTACCCGGAAGAGCAGTACAACATCGTAGCCAGATACAGTTATCCGGACTATCCGGCCAATCCGAACGGTTCGGACTACAACACGGCGGCTATAGCAAGCGCCGACGGAAGGCACATAGCAATGATGCCGCACCCGGAGCGTGCCATCTTCCCGTGGCAGTGCGCATACTGGCCTGCAGACAGGAGCGGGGACGAGGTCACTCCTTGGATTGAGGCCTTCGTCAACGCACGCAAATGGGTCGGGAAGAACAGACATTAAACGGCTATGCTGGGCAAGCTCTTCACTACATTTTTCAAAATAGGGCTATTCACCATAGGTGGTGGCTATGTGATGATACCACTGATTGAGAAAGAGGTCGTAGAGCGCAACAAATGGATTGACAGTCAGGAATTCTCTGACATTCTGGCAATATCTCAGGCAGCGCCTGGGATATTTGCCGCTAATATATCCATATTCATCGGATATAAGCTGAAAGGCATAAAAGGCAGCATTGCCTGCACAGCCGGTACCGTATTGCCATCCGTGACAATCATATTGCTCATTGCCCTGTTTTTTCAGAGATTCAAGGAGATACCTCTCGTAGAGAACATCTTCAAAGGCATCAGACCTGCCGTCATCGCACTGATTCTGACACCTGCATTGAGACTCGCAGGACACGCTGATCTGGACCGCCGGACCATCTGGATACCGGTAGCATCTGCTCTTGCAATTTGGCTGCTCGGAGTGTCACCTATATATATCATAGCCGCTGCCATAGCAGGTGTGATTCTGTACCATTTCTACAAAAGGAGAAGCAGACTATGATTTTCTGGCAGTTGTTCTACACATTCTTCACCATAGGCCTGTTCGGCTTTGGCGGAGGATACGGTATGCTCTCTCTCATACAGAATCTGATAGTGGTGAAATTCGGATGGATAAGCAGCTCGGAGTTCACCGACATCGTAGCCGTAAGCCAGATGACACCGGGTCCCATAGGCATCAACTCGGCTACATACGTAGGATATACGGCGGTCATCAACGCTGGTATGGGCAAAGGTGCGGCAGTTGCAGGATCACTGCTGGCATCATTTTCCATAATGCTGCCGTCATTTATACTGATGCTGCTGATAAGCATGTTTTTTATGAAATACAGCAGCCACCCGATGGTAAAGGATGTTCTTATCTGGCTACGGCGTGTGGTCGTCGGACTGTTGGCCGCTGCGGTACTGTCACTGATAAGCAGGGAGAATTTCGGTACGGATAACATCCGGATTGCGGCAAGCATATCCATATTTGCCGCATCTTTCCTTCTGACTTACCGTCTGAAATGGAATCCCATACTTGTGATTGTCATTGCAGGCATCTTCGGTGGAGTATTCAATACCCTTGTATGACCCCCGGCTGGAGCTGTCCTACTCTATAAGGAACTTATATCCGTCACTGATATTGATTCCCCTGCTGGGAGTGCTGATATGCTGACCTGCGACATTGTATATCATATCGCCCTTCCATGTATCCGCAGGAATGTCATCAACAGCACTCTCCGAGTCTATCACGTATGCCTCAATACCGCTCTTCGGAGTCGGGGCTGAATAATACGTGTTGAAATACAGGATTTTCTTGGCTGAATCATAATGGGAAGACTCAGCCGGCAGCTGATGTCTTTTCAAATCGCCTATCAATATAACACCGTCATCGCCTGACCGGAAGCCGCTATCCTGATCTATGAACTCCAACTTATCGTCTTCATTCCAGGCGAACACAAGTTCCGTATCGCCCTGCATCGGATATAATCTCCATAAATAAGGTCTTGATACATCCTGATAAAGTTTGACATTACTGCGCGTCTGGTTCACATACGTCTTGTAATAGTAAGCACCTGTGTATTTTTCCTTCCATTCGTGATTCATGTCCAACATCAGGGCATCCATACACCCTGCATAGTAACCACCGGGATGCCCGGCCGATGAATATATCACATACAGGGACAATGCTCCAAGCCTCCCGTCATAGACGCACGGATAGTCCCGGTATGTATAACCGTCACTGAAGGATGGGGCATCGCTTATTATTATCTCATCCGAACCATTCATACATCCTGTCGATTGTTTCGGAACCCGGCACGCACCCGTCCGCAGATTAACATCTACCATCAATGACGCACCGGTGAACACCCCGTCAATTTTAATCTGCGCCTTATCACTGTCCTTATCAGACACGCGCCACTGCACGCTCACTTCAGACGGGCCAAAAATGTAAAATCCGCTTGAGTACTTTCCTGTACCACATTCCATCGGCATCCATTCCGACCATTCCTGCGATGCAGACTTGTCTGTAATATGCGAGAACAGCGACCACGGCAAAACAGATGAATATATATCCACCTTACCTGCCGGCACGACCAACACTGTATTGGAATAGACTCTGTTATCAAACACCGAGACATCACAGTCCAATGGAGAATTCCAGTTTACAACCAATGTATCAAGTTCCGTACAGGAAGCAAAGGCATAGCCTGATAGCCTTGTTATTGCTGATGGCAGTTCAACCTTGCTCACAGAAGAATTCATGAAAGCACCGCATCCCACGGAAATGACATCATACCCGCCGGGAACGGTATCCGGAACCTTGACGTTTCCGGAATAACCGGATGATGACCCTTCCGGATACGACAGCTCCGTACTGTTACTGTTCAAGTGATTGTAGTACAGTTCACCGTACTTGTACTTCTGCCTGTCAGGAACGATGTCACATATAATCCCCTGTTCATCGCGATATGAGTCTGAAAGGGCAGACAGGTAATAACCGTCATTTTTTCCTCCCCATCCGAAACAGAAGTGAAAATATCCCTCCGAGTCAAATCCGTCACATACGAAAGCATGTCCGCCGTCATTGCCCTGACCTGTATATATTACGGGCTGGAATCTTGTCAACTGCTGTCTCAGCACATCATCCCATTGGTCTGCATTGTATTTGTTCCTGTAAACAAGATTTGCTGATTTGTACCTGAAATAATTTTTCAAGGCCTTGGGAACATCCAGTGCAATAGCCCCACTGCCTCCAAGGTCATAATCCATATTTACAGCGACTCCGCAGTCATACATAAAACTGGAGATGGCATTAGCCTCTTCAGGTGTAATATGATAGACCAGGTATTTGTCTTTCATCATTGCCCAATCGTATTCAGACTTGCTGAAATCTGACGACAAGGTCTGACCATTCCATTTGTAGGAGTGGCTGCCTGTGGGATTCAGAGGCCATCTGTAATAATACATCACTTCACCCATCGCAACGGCGACACAACCCACGAGACAATTCTCATCTTTCTTTGATGATTCGTTATATTTCTTAGGTGTTTTATTGTGAAACGGATATGTCTGCACCCATCTTACCTGACCAAGCAAAGGATGTATCACAATATGGCGGCCACCTGCTCCATCTGCAGTACCTTGTGGAGCTCTCAGCCTGATATGTTCCTTTCGGGCCTGCTCTATCTGTTTCTGATACTGGCCGAGCCACCATCTGGCATTGTCAGGCAAATTATCATAATCGAATGTTCCATCATCGGAATAGCCTATCACTATCTGCTCCCCGTCATACTCATCGGCCGACAGAATGACATACCCCTGCCTGTCCGCTCTGTTGAACACGTAAAAATCACTGAGTCCGTCGGTTCTTGCAACATACGCAAGCTTGACATCACCTCCAAGAAACGATTTTGCGAACCCGTCTGACACGATGAGCTGCGGCCGTACGCTAAGGCATAGCAGCAGACACGGGACAATGATCAGTAAACGTTTCATTCAAACACTGTTTTATTTCCACCAACAATATAAGCCTTACCCCTTGTAGGAAAATGCGGATGTCTGCCGGACATATCAACTACGTCACCGCCATTCCAATCAATCACATCGTCCTGGGCTATCATGCCGACAGCTGATTCCACCTCGCCCTGAACAACAGGTATCTCCACTATCTTTCCGAAAAGTTCAAGTTCCACTGTTCCCTGCCGGCCCTTAATGCCTGCCGGCAGAGGTTCGCCGCCTATGAACACATTTATCTGGCCATACTCAATATATTCATCAGAAATTTTCTTTACACTTATCCAACTCTCGTCCTCATCCAGAAATACATTCCAGTTCTTTGCGGAATCCAACGTCAGAATCGCATAATCCTCATACCATTTCTTTTCGACATCATCATATATGGTCATGGTCTTCCTGCCGTCTTCGGAGATACGCACCACTACATCCTTCATCTCATCTACCACCTCAGCAACCGGAAGTGCACCATAAAAAGATATGAAGAAGCTTGACCATGGATAATAACCGAATGTCTCAAACGACCCGTCATCAAGCAAAGCGTACGCATTGCCATTATAGAATTTCTCATCGGCAAACGGGCAATACCATTTCGAACCAAGCCTGTCAAATCCCGATATTACAACCATGTAATCATATTCCCCATCCAGAACTATTGGAGCCTCAGTATATTGGAAAATCGGATCATAATCCATGAATCTGAAATTCACCGAGCAATACACATCGTTATATTCGTTCCTGCTCAATGTTACGTCCTCATCAACAGCAAATGCCTCAGCTACGACAGTGAAGCCATTTTCATCAAATCTCTGCACACTGGCAAACAAGGTATCACCCTCCAACGGTTTCCTGTCACTGTATTTTCCACCGGCCTTGGAGAGTATCAGCTTTATGCTGACTGATTCCGCATACAGCAAATCACCCGGAGCGGAGAAGTACTCGGCAAAACCTACACACTTCTTGCCGGTATTCATTACCCGAGTCTTACCGGATTCATCTTCAACAAAAATAGAGAAATCCGCATTTGACTCGTAGTTCAAGCCACTGCCATAACCGACCCAAATGGAATCCATCGGATTTGCATTCCCCAGATGTACAAGGCCCTCACTTCCTCCGCGCCATAACGGTCCGGAACCTTCCTCAACATCCTCAGTATCGGCGTGGTACTGATATGAGGCCAGAGCTTTTACGTGTTTTTTATCTTCAGGGGCATACACGTGAATATATGGTGTATTCTTGATGCCAAACAGGGATTCATACAAATCTCCATACCTATTTACCACTCCGGGAGCCCTGATTTCCTTAGCTACCCCATCTTCATACACCATTTCCGTCCATTCCACACTATCCCTCAAGGCCAGTTTACCGTCCAGCATGGAACAATTCTGCCAGTACACCTCCACCATGCCGGGTGTATATACTCTACTGTTATTCCACGCCAGCCAGTCTTGGTCCATACCTTCAACAAATGCATTGTAAGGTCTGTCATACCAGGCCTCGGCTTCCGGTGCTGCAGTTCCTGCAAGCATCACTCTTTCAGCATACAGGGAACGGGACATCTGCGGAATACGCTCCACACGCATGGAATTGACATCAACCACATTGTTTATCTGAGATTCTGTCTTATACATTACCCTATTGAACTGCGCATGGACGGTCACAGTTCCGCATAACACCGCCAAAATAAAAAAGAACTTTCTTATCATATACTATCTGTCATTTTTCAATATCAAACCTGAACCAAATACTATCACCCGCCTGATTCCACTTGAGACTGTTCAGACAGAAACAGGATTTGACGCTGCAAATGGAATAATCCCCCGCTACAGCTTTCAACAGTTCGTCAAAAGCCGTGAACACGGAAAGCACGCTCTCCGACTGACTGCCCACAGGGACAGGATTCTTCATACTCACCACACCGGAACCAACTGAATAGTCATAATCATAGCGGACTTTTATTCTGGTGTTCCTGTTTTTCCGGAATGTGACATCCACACTCAGTATTGCATCTTCTGACTGCGCATCGTGAATAGTGCAGTACCACGACTCCAACTCATACTTATCCCTCTGTGCCGCCATCTGCGACAGCAGACGCTTGTATATACTGTACAGTTGCGCACACATTGCGTCCTCCGAGAGTTTCATTGACCATCCCAAGCCGTTTCTGACCGTTTCGTCAAAAAAAGCCACGGCATCAGGAGCCTTCAATGTCACTTTCCCAAAGTTATCTCCAGCCGCAAAACAATTTCTGTCCGGATCAAACACAAGTTCCTGAACATCGTCCGCACCAAGATGCAGCACATCGCGGAAACGCAGATGATACCCGTCTTTATGCAACGTAATCAGATATGGAGCACGTTTTTCATTGGCCACCGGGTCACCGTCCACAGGATAGATATTCGGTATTCCGCCACTTATACTATCCACACGATACACGGCATTCCCGGTACTCAGCAGATTGTAATTCACTGCATCATACGGGAACAGCGAATCTTTGAACGCTTCTACCCCGTCTATATATCTCTCATGATTGCCTTCCGCCAGCTGGGACATCCTCACATACACGCCTCTTTTCTTGCCTTTCATCATAACAGAACGGGATTCTGTAGCAGTGTCTGCAAGCACGAACTCATAGTCACCACCCATTCCCGTACCAAGTTCCCGATACGACGGATCTGAAAAACGATGAAGACAGCTGTTATAAGTCGGAAACGACAGCACCGGTCCGTTATCCTTTCTTATCTCCCATACAGAAGTGTCCCTGAGTGCTTTATAATCTGATGCACTGTTTTTCATAGTCATCACAGCCGACCCGTCATTCATGAAATCAAGCACTATCAGATACCCTCTGCCGGTTGTATGATTCACCGAGTTGGTCGGATAATATTCCATCACCCATCCCTCCGGCGATGATGTGAGATATGCAGAATAGTCAGACACAGCCCTGTCAATACGCTCGGCGGCAGTAAGCGTAAAAAGGCTGTCAACCTCGTGACTGCACGCAGCCGTAATGGCGGAAACAATCAGGCAGACAAGCCAAGAACAGATGTTATTCCGATATTTTCCCATATTCAAATACCTGATTACGAAGTTCCTGAAGCAGAGTCGTCCCGTCAGGACGGACAAAAGTGAGATTGTTTATAAAGCGGCCGCCGGCATCCAGCACAAAATCGCCGTTCCCATCAGTCAGCCACTGACGGTGCTGCACACCCATACGGAGCTTATCCAGATTGACGTTGAAATAGCGCATCAGCCATTCCCTGACCATATTGAGTTTATGTTCTATAACCTGATTGCCTATTACACCCGATGTATGCAGATATACTATATTTCCATCGGCATCGGTAAGCGCGTATTTCCCGTCATCATCACGCATAATTGATTTCCTGACTATTCCGTATGTTAAAGCCTCATCACCTGCAAGCGATGTCTTCTTCACGAAATAGCCCACAGAATCACGCACGGCCTCACCCCTTCCGACTTTTTCATTCAGCTGATTCCACCATGCAGCATCCACATCATCAACATATTCCCACTGATATGAGGCTGTCCGCATCATACTGTTCCAACTGACCGTATCGGTCACGATATAGACAGCGGTCAGCTCGACCCAATCCTCTGCAGCTTGGGACGATGCGTATGGCGAAATGAATCCCTGGCTTAACGCCACAGAGTCTGGTGTGGCACTCCAGCTGACAGAATTGTATTTACCATTCGATATACGGTCAAAGTCCGCAGGACGGTTGACATTCTGATTGAGTATATGTCCGAACTCATGATGCATAGTCTTGAAAAAGTACCGGTTCATATACTCTATATTGTCCGGAGACAGATGTTCTGCATTGTACAGGGTAATCTTGATTCCACCCTCTGCCGTACCAAGCACCTCTGTACCCTGCACAGGATTGTAGGCAGGAGAGCCTATGACGTGAATTATTCTCGGACTGTACTTCTTGAGGAAGACCTCGCCATCCGGCACACTGTCACGATACACGTCATACCACAGATACTTGCAGAGTACAGCCAGCGACACGCTTTTATCGTAAGAGCAAGGCACGAGATTGTATTGCATATCCGAAGCAATGTCCTCCATCCTGTAAAGGAAACGCATATTGTACGGTTCCAGAAAATTACGGACACAGAACGTATCCAAGGCGAAAGTGTAGCTTTTCCTGTCAAGAGGCCGCTTCTCCGTATCAAATATGGAGGGGCCGAAACTGTCGTTTCCACACGATATTACACACAGCAGCGTCAAGACTGCGGCAAGTCGGACTATATATCGCGATACGTTTCCCATCATCATTTTCCTATTCGTTTTCTACTTTGATTTTACCACACAGTCCTGTCATCCTCCGGCTCTGCACATTGTGGCTTACCTGTGACGGAGTCAAGTACGATGACGCCATTCCAGCCGCAAGCACATCCTGCGGGACCTCAATGGCGCGACGGGGATCGTTCCACTTCAATTTATACGCTGTTCCTTCTGCATTCCAGATATGTGTATATTCTATTCCAAAACGTTTCAGGTCAAAGAAACGGAGTCCGGTATAGGCAGTCTCATATCTGCGCATATCGTTCAGGCAGTTCATATAGGGATACAGGTCTTTCGGAATATTGAAACCCAGACTCATGGAATCCGTAGTCGTCCAATCGGCTATGACATTGCTTTTGCCTGGCGTGGAATACCAGCGTTCAATCATGCTTTCCGTCAACGGGCGCAATGCTCCGCCTGAAGTATAGAAGTCCAGATTTGACTTGGAGAATGACTGACGGCTGTTCTCGTACGCAATCAGATCCTCTGCGCAACCCTTCTTGTCGTGATTCCCGAGAAGTCTGGCTTCAGCCCTTTCCAGAAGCAGTTCCGTACAGGTAAACTCACGGCGCACAATATGCGCATAGCCTATTCCGGCAATCTTGTCAGTATATTCAAATCTCTCGGCAATACGCGCACTGGTAAAGCCGTGGTCGGCATTTCCATCATAGAACGTACCTCCGCCGACACTTGCGGCGGGCATAAGGAACCAGTCCCAGTTAGGCCCGTAATGATACTCTATATCCTTCAATGCCTTACCGGCAGTTGCATAACGGTATCCTATATGTCGCCTGAACTGGACGGAATATGTAGCTATCAGCATCAGATTATTCTCAGAGTCAGGATTCTGCCAAGCCTCTGCGAAATCTTCGGATGTCACACAGTCATCAAAGACGGAATAATCCATAAGGACAGATGGCAATACGGAAGCATCCCGTCCGAGAACTGCATCCGCATGTTCAATGACTTTGTCATACTCACGCCGGAAAAGATAGAAACGTGCGGCAAAGGCGTGTGCCGCCTTGACATTGAAATGCCACTTTGGCTTCTCGTAATTGACATCGCTTATCAGGTCAAGCCCTCTCTCCAAGTCACTTTCAATCCTGTCGTATGTATCAGTTACGTTACTGCGGTCATAATCCACCATAACCACATCCTCGGGAGTCATACAGTATGGTATTCCAATGTCATTACGGCTTGCATTGTCATCCTTGTATGCTTGGGAGAACACATTGACCAGTATGAAATGGTGATAGGCCCTGATCAGATACAGTTCCGCGTAGGCGGCCCTCATCTTTTCTGAAGTATCCTCCACCGGCACGTTTCCACGCAATCCGTCCAGAATCTGAAACGCATGGTTTGCTGTGGCAATCGCGTGGTAGCACCCCTCCCATATCTCTGACGGGGAGTCAGTGCCATTGGAAGACTTGACAGGCTCGAATCTGTAGGCCTCGCCGTCCATACGCTCATACTCCCGGAGATTGTAGCGCACCGGCACCTCACGTCCATCATCCTGAGTTGCCATATATGGAGCATTTATATCAATGATATTGTCACTTGACAGCTCACACAGCCATCCATAGTTTCCTGTAGAATATGCGGAACCTGCCAACTGTATTACCTGACTGAGTGTAGTAACCTCAACACGTTCATCAGGCGACTCGTCAAGGAATCTGTCTGCACACCCGTTCAAACCGACAGCCAGCATCAGGCCAATCACAAAATCCGGCAAACGCAGTTTCTTCATATCACCAATCATAAGCCGACACGCACTGTAAATGTAAACTGTTTCGGCAGCGGAGCCGCAACTCCACCCGAATTCACGAACTCCGGATCCTGACCGTTCAGCACCCTGTCAGAATATATCAGGAACAGGTTCGTAGCGTCTATTCCCAATGATGCTGATGCCAGCCCCATTCTCTTGAGGAAAGACATAGGCAGACTGTATGTCAGCGATATGTCCTTCATACGCACGAAGCCACCGTCAGCAACACGTGCAGTCGAGTAATTGTAGGCATTGTACGCATAGTCTATCATAGAACTGCCGTTGTACTGGCGCAGGCTCGCAATAACCGGAATATCAGTGACATTCTCATCGCCCGGCTGCACCCATCTGTTCTTGAACTCCTTTGTCATCGCACTCATATCGGAATATGCGGAGGCAAATACAGGATCCAGACGGACCTTGTTCCCGAAGGCATACGATATGAATACATTGAGCCTCCAGTTACGCCAGATGAAAGTATTGTTCAGTCCCCCGGTCACAGGCGGTTCGGCAGGTCCCTCGTACTTCAGGTACTCCAGTTTGTCATACTCCTGGAAATTTATATCACCGGCCGTAACCTCACCCTTCTCATTCATAACTGTAGGGATACCTGCATCATTGAGACCTGTAAACGGTATTGAAAACAATGCGGATACAGGGTAGCCTTCCCTAAAATGATTTCCGCTGTTACCAGTCACCAGACTGATGACATTGCTTCTTGACTTGAGACCGGTAATCACATTGTCCGCGTATGAAAAGACCAGATCTGTCGTCCACTTGAATCCGTTATGCATTATGTTCCGTGTCGTCAGCGACAGTTCCACGCCACCTGACCTCATGGATGCGACATTTGCAAGTTTGTCTATCATACCGCCTACACCCTGCGTCTGGGTGTAGCCTATCAGGTCATAGTTGTTTCTCCAGAAGCCATCCACTGCAAGATTTATACGGTTATCCAAGAATCCTATATCGGCACCAATATTGAATTCGTGCTTTTTCTCGTAAGTCAGTTCCTTATTTGCAATCTCACTGAGCACTATGACCGTCTCCATCTGATTCCCTTGCGGACGCCACGCATTCGATGAATAATAAATCGGCAATGCATTGGATACGGATGCCGGCCCGCGATCCGCAGTCAATGAATACGATGCCCTCAGCCGTAGGAATGACAGCCAGTTTCTGTGAGCATCCAGATAATCCCTCATCCACTTTTCCTCGTGCATATTCCACGCACCCGACACATTCCAGGTTGGGAGCCAGCGGGATTCACGGGCCTTACCCAGTTTGTTGGAGCCTTCATAACGGCCGGTCAGATTGGCCACGTATCTGTCATCATACGAATAGCTGACACTGGCAAAACCTGCGAAATTCCTCACCCTGTCAGCTGAGAACGAACTCAGTACCGTATTCTCCTCCTTCGCCTGCTTGTAGAATTCAGGAGTTATGGTAACTATACGCTGGGCATCATAATCGACACCGTACTGGGAATCATACACCTGATCCCGGTCTGTCCTGTTCATCTCCATACCGCCGAATACATTCATCACGTGAACATCCCTCCACACCTTGTTGTATTGTGCCGTGAGACGCAGGTCAAACTGGCTTACACTGTAATCCGAACGGGTATATATGCCGCCCTTCGGCATTACGGATATCGGATATGAGCCGGGTTTGTCCGGATCACTGTACAGATACCTGTTGGCATACTGTATATCCGGATTGCCCACTCCGGCACGGTAGGCCTCCGCCTGATTGCTGCCATTCAGCACGAAATGCTCCTGCGATGACCTGTCAGTCCTGTATGCCGCCACAGCACGAATCTCAAGACCAAGCAGCGGTTTCACAGATACCTCTCCCTGAAATTTGAGGTCCGTTACAGACAGTTCCATATAATTATTGTCCAATTCACGCTTTACGTTGAACGGAGCGTAGTTTCTGGTATATTCCGCATCCGGATCCAGAACTCTCGATGTATTCAGGGCGTATGAGAACGGATTGATGTCAAAAGAACGGCTGACTCTGCCGCTGACCACATCTACAGACCGCGTCAGAGTGCCCGGAGCCTGCTGGTTGCGGGAACTTCCATTGGCACTTAACGATACTGACACGTATTTGGACAAATCAAAATCGGCATTCACATTGGCAGTATAGCGTCTGACGTGGGAATCCATAGTCCAACCGGGATCGTTCATCACGCTGAGCGAGGCATATATCCCGGCCTTGTCGCTGCCTGACGATACGCTCACCGAATGATTCTGCACGACATTGCTGTTGAAGAGCTCATCAAACCAGTCGGTATTCCGATATTCAGCCTCCCGCAGATAAGCGTTCATCGCGGCATCCGTGAACGGAAGTCCGAACCGGCCTGACATCTCATCGTATGTTGATATCAGATTGTACATTCTGCCGTAGATACCGCCGTTGGGGCTTTGTGCCAATGTCGCGAATTCCATCCACCCTTTATCCGACATCTCCCTGTAGATACCCATCTGCTCCTGCGAATCACAGATGTTGTAATTACGGTACGATGGTTTCAGCCTGTATGAGAATTCACCCGTATAATTCACAGACGAGCGTCCCTGATGCCCGCGTCTTGTAGTAATGACCACGACTCCGGCCATTGCTCTGGCTCCGTATATCGATGTAGCGGAACCGTCTTTCAGAATCTGGAAACTTTCTATGTCATCGGCATTGAGTCCCGCTATGGCATTCGATATCAATGTTACGGCATCGCCGGATGAAAGCGCATCGGCATCAATATCCACAATATCCTCCTGAATTATGCCATCTATCACCCACAGAGGCTTGGAATCCCCATAGATGGACGTGGCACCACGGACCCGTATCTTAGGGGCAGTTCCGAATGTTCCTGACACATTCTGCACCGACACGCCTGCTGCACGCCCTTCCAGTTCCCTGCTTATATCCGCAATTCCGCCCATTCTGACATCATCCGCACTGAGACTTACCGTAGCTCCGGTGAACAGTCTTTTATCCAAGCTCCGCATACCCTGCACCACAACCTCACCGACTTCATTCGTCTCCGGGACAAGCCTTATACGCATATCCTCCGAAGCGGCAATCTCCTGACGCACATACCCTATATATGATACCAGCAGCATTGTGCCGGGTTGCACATTGATTGTGAATGCGCCATTCAAATCGGAAACTGCGCCGACGGTCATATCGTCAATATTCTGAACCGTAGCTCCGACTACGGGTTCTCCTGCATTATCCAATATCAGCCCGGACAGCGTCTGCGATTGTCCCGCATAGCAGAACATCAGGGCAATCAGCACAAACAGACATTTTCTTCTACTTGACATGGCATCTGATTTTTACGGGTTTCGACTCAGCCTGGACACGCGACAAAGCGGTCACGACATATATACAATCCTTATCGGCACTGTCCATCCGGAAATACACATTATCCACAATGCCTGCTATATGCGATGCATCTTCCGTATCAATGGTTTCCTTCTCAGAAAACTTATACACAACATATTTGCAGGCCCTGTCTTCCTCCGAATGCCCAGCAGGTGCTGTCCAGTAAAGTACATTTCCGTCAACGGTAGGTATAATGCGGAGCTTGCGCACCTTTCCCGGCCTTTCTAAAGCCATTCTGGAAGGAAGGGGCTGCAGGGCAGGTGTCGCGTAATATTCCTTGGCCAGCACATCCCTGTAAGCACCCGGATTGTCCACGACAGATTTTGCAGGCCAGTGACAACTGCCGGCCAGCTCACTGCGTCCACGCTGCAGATCCATCTTCAGACGCTCCTGATGCTGTGAGGCATTGTTCGGATCTTTTTCCTTTACCGTGCGCTCCACATCCTGGCCTATGTACATGAGACAGCCGTATGCATGATCCGCCCACCAGTTGACAAGTTCCTGATAATCTGCAATCCTGTAGCTGACATTCCAATACAACTGCGGAATACAGTAGTCCATCCACCTTTGTTCCAGCCAATACAGCACATCAGCATACAAACCGCTGTAGTTCTCAAAGCCGTTCGTGGCACTTCCATCCGGATATTCCTCTGTCTTGTTTCTGTAAATGCCGAATGGCGATATGCCAAACTTCACCCACGGCTTTATACTGCGTATCGTATCTGCCAACTGCTCTACAAACAGGTTTACATTATCCCTGCGCCAGTCATCCTTATTCCTGAATCCACGCGGATCACGGATAAAATCAGCATCATCATTGAACTTCAGCCCATCCTCAGGATATGGATAAAAGTAATCGTCAATATGAAAGCCGTCAATATCATAGCGTCGCACAATATCCGCTGCAATGGAACAGATATAATCCCGGTTCTCCTTCAGAGCCGGATTGAAAAGGGCCAGTTTTCCATAACGCACAAAACGTTCCGGATGCATTGACATCTGATGTGCCAGTGCAAGTTCCTCTGTGGATACAGTCTTGGCTCTGAACGGATTAATCCAGGCATGAAGTTCCATCCCATGATTATGGCACAGCTCCAGCATAAACTGGAGCGGATCCCAGTCCTCATCTGGTTCAAGTCCCTGTCTGCCGGTAAGGAATGCGCTCCACGGCTCAATGTCTGACTTATACAGTGCATCGCCCTCCACGCGCACCTGAAACATTATCGTGTTAATGCCACAGGATGACAGACTCTCAATCTGCGAAGTCAATTCAGCCTTCAGCTCTTTTGCCGGTATTCCCTCAAACTGGTGATTCACAGCCTGTATCCAGGCACCCCTGAACTCTCTCTTCGGAGCCGTCTGACAAAAGGTGCAGACGGTCAGAGAGAGCAGAAATATTACTGTAATAACCCTTTTCATTCAGACAGACTGTTGTACTCCTCCAACGCTTCAGCCAACAGGCACAGCGCATCCTCCAAATCATTCCCCCGACAAATACCTTTCTGCCTTACCTGTTTCCATATTCTTGACTATGAACAATCCGTTCCTGCCGGTAAGCCGGTATATTGCACTGCTTATCTCCGCCTCGTCACCGACTGTTATACTGCCTGCACTCGCACCCGTAAGAGAGAATACTTCGTAAGTGCCGCCGGATGCCGCCGGTATGTCCTCCACATCTGTCGGAGTCGTGCAAGTCAGCTTTATCTTATCTATACAACAGGAAGTGGAACCATAGCCAGCCACAATGGTGACACGTATTATCTGCTGTCCTGCCGGCAACTCCACAAGGAACTTACCGGATTTGACCTGATATTTATTGTTTCCTCCTGTATTGGGTATCTCCATAGTCGATAGAGTCTTGTATCCGGTAGAAGTCTTATAGGCTACCCTGATTCTGGAGCCCGTAACACCCGATGCCGCCGTTATATCGTATGAATATTTACCTGCTTCCTTCACATTTACAGTATATTCCATCCACTCATCAGTTACTATGTATCCCACACCATATCCGGAGCCTATTTTAATAATATCAAGTCCCTCATTATCACTACGATAACCAGCCTTACCCTCATCCACATCGTCCGAATCGTGGAAGGACCGGCCGTCACCGCCCTTGTCAAAATTCTCGAACTCGATTGTGCCCGGAATATTCGTAGTCCTGTATGGAGCACGTACATTGAAAGCCGTCTGGAAATACTCCGATTCGCTGTCATCCTCCATAATAGCCACCGCCCTTACCGTATGATGCCCTACCGATGCACTACTGATGATATATTCGTATGGCTCAGCTGTAACAGAAGCCGTCTTTTTACCATCAATATAATAATCCACCGATTTCAGCACCACCTGCTCCGGCTTTGTCACAGCTGCAGAAATTGTCACAGGCTCATTTTGTACCGGGGATGCGGGACTCACAGACAAATTCAGTTTAACATCGTGATTTATTCCACCCTTAATGTGGGTGAAGCCGACTTTGTCAATATTGCAGTTCGCTCCTTCAATTGTAATACGCAGTATCTGCTCACCGGACTCAAGCGGGATTGACGTACGGTCAATGATTGTAGTGTATTTGCTCCAGTCATTATTGGCTGTCTGAGGCACACTGATTCTTGCAATCTCAGTCAGTTTGCCACCATTGTTGACACTTATTGAGAAACTTGAACCTGTAGTACCGGATGAGGCTACGGCTGAAAATGTATAATACCCGGCCTGCGCCACATTGACCGAATATTCCATCCACTCCCCCGAATTGGTATAGCCTACCACAGCTGTCCCATTACCGTGTACAATATCAACGCCATCAGAACGGTACGAACTGTAATCGCCTTGTCTGCTGCCTGAGTTGTGGAAAGTCACGCCTTCACCCCCCTTGTCATAATCAGCAGCCTTCACCGTACCGGGTATGGCAACAGGCTCACCTTTGAACGGTTTGCGCTGCTGATATACTTCAATATGCGAATATCTGGTATAGGCAGCTCCGTCTGTGGTATATACAATCGCCTTCAAAGTGGATTTCTGTCCGACTTTCCCAGCTTTCAGCCTGACAGTGTAGGGAATCTCCTTCATAACGACAGAATCCTTGTCAACATACAGCACCACCCTGTCAATGGTCTTGGTCCTCATCGAAGCGCGTACGGTAACTTCGTAGTCATCGCCGGTACAAGGTTTCAGCGTGGACGGCTTCACATAAACCGATGCTTCCTTGGTCCACCCGTTTGTGAGCGGGAAATTTTTACGGAATCCTGCTGTCAGAGCCTTTTCTGTCTTCATATATTCCCTAAGCCACTTCATGGCAGGACGTTCCTTTCCAACTCCGCCGGAAATCCCGGAATAATCCTCCCATGTCTTGCCCTGTATGAAGCCCCAGATGGTAATTCCTGCACAGTAATCACTCTCCCACATCAGAGGAATCTGTTCCTTGTAACGGAGCAGTTGTGTATCATCACTCTTCTGATTTATGTCATATTCGGTTATATACATAGGAATCTGAAGAGCATTCTGAATCTTTGCCATGACAGTCTTGAGGCTAGCACCCGACATATCGTTCAAATCGTGCGACTGGCATCCGTAGGCGTCAATCGGAGCACCGGCATCTATAAGGGTCCTGACCAGTTCGATATACCTGTCCGTATCCCACTGGAAAGTATTGAAGTCATTGTATATCAGAATCGCATCCGGCCAGCGCGTATGTACAAGTTCGAAGGCATTGACTATCCAGTCATATCCGCTTACTCCGGCACCGCCCAAAGCCTCTTCGAAATATCGTGTGCCCTGCTGATGCCCCGAAAGAGCCTCGTTGACAACATCTATCAGTTCCAGTTTGGGAAAATGCTTCTTGGCGGCATCTATCCATTTCACAATCTCATCGTAACGTTCCTTTGCGGACAGCGTAGTAATCCATTCCGGATACTGCGAACCCCACGCAAAGCAGTGGAACTTGAAATGCAGATCATTGTTCTTGGCATAGTTATACGAATTGTCGGCTCCATACCAGCTGAACGAACCGCGTGTCCCTTCCACCGAAGACCATTTCGTTTCATTCTCGGGTGTCACCTGATTCCAAAGGTCGGAATATTTGTAGCCGTCCGTATCCATCGCACCATAGGACGTGATGTTTCCGAGGAACTTATACGGATTCTTGGATATCTGAGCGCTACACAATAGTGGAGACATTGACACAAACAGCGCAGCTACAGTCATGAGCAGACTTCTCTTCATAGGCAGGTTTTTTTATTATTGTTCTACAAAGTAAACGATAATATGCCATTATTTCAAAATATCGGGCAATTTATTGCTGACGTGCTGAAAAATGCCACTAATTTTGCAGGAAACAACAAATGAAATGAGACAAAAGAGATTTTTTCTGACCGAGAGCGAGATACCTGAGAGATGGTACAATATACAGGCCGAAATGCCCAACAAACCTATGCCTCTCAAGAATCCGCAGACAGGCGAAGTGATGAAGGCCGAAGACCTTTTCCCCATATTCTGTGAGGAATGCAGCCGTCAGGAGCTCAACCGTACGGACATCTGGATTGACATACCGGAGAAAGTACGTGAAATGTACACATTCTACCGCAGCACGCCGCTTGTCCGCGCATACGGACTTGAGCAGGCATTGGATACCCCCGCGCACATATATTTCAAGAACGAGAGTGTCAGTCCTGTAGGTTCCCACAAACTCAACTCCGCAATACCGCAGGCATATTACTGCAAGCAGGAAGGTGTGACCAACGTCACCACCGAGACGGGTGCCGGCCAGTGGGGCACGGCACTGTCCTACGCAGCAAAAGTGTTCGGTCTGGAAGCCGCCGTATATCAGGTGAAAATCAGCTACGAACAGAAGCCGTACCGCCGCAACATGATGCAGGTATTCGGGGCGCAGGTCACGCCTTCCCCGTCAATGTCCACACGCGCAGGCAAGGACATTCTCACCGCCACTCCGAATCATCAGGGATCACTTGGCACGGCAATTTCCGAGGCGGTTGAGCTGGCACGCACCACACCGAACTGCAAATACACGCTCGGCTCGGTATTGAGCCACGTGTCTCTCCATCAGACAATCATCGGACTTGAAGCTGAAAAGCAGATGGAACTGGCCGGTGAATACCCTGACGAGGTTATTGCCTGCTTCGGCGGAGGTTCAAATTTCGGAGGCATAGCTTTCCCGTTCATGCGCCACACATTCAGCGGTCTGCATAAGGAAACAAGATACATCGCCGCAGAACCGGCTTCCTGCCCGAAACTCACACGAGGCAGGTTCATGTATGACTACGGCGACGAAGCCGGCTACACGCCTATGATGCCGATGTTCTCTCTCGGACACAAGTTCGCCCCAGCCAACATTCACGCCGGAGGTCTGCGCTATCACGGTGCCGGAGTAATCGTATCACAGCTGATGAAGGACGGATATATGGAGGCAATGGATGTGAATCAGCTTGAGACATTCGATGCCGGAATGCTTTTCGCACAGACCGAGGGCATAGTACCGGCTCCTGAGTCCTGCCACGCCATAGCAGCCACCATACGCCGCGCTATGGAATGCAGGGAAAGCGGAGAGAAGAAAGTACTGCTGTTCAATCTGACAGGACACGGTTTTATGGATATGTCGGCATACAACCAGTATCTCAGCGGAAACCTGACCAACTATACTCTCACCGACGAGGAAATTGAGCGTCAGCTGAACAAGTAAGTAGAGGTCGTACAGGGATATTACGGAATATGGGTGATTACGGTTTCATCAGAATTGCCGCTTGCATACCGGAAGTAAAGGTCGGAAGACCCGCCGGCAACGCGGCTGAAATAGTCCGTCAGGCAAAATCCGCAGCAGCTGAGGGCGCACGTATTATCTGCTTTCCGGAGTTGTGTCTGACCGGCTGCACACTCGGAGACCTGACTGTCAGCCGTCTTATTCTGAAAGAATCCCTCAATGCACTGTCATACATCAGAGACCACAGCAGCGATACAGGCATAATAATAAATGCGGGACTTCCCATAGAATACAACGGGAACATCTATGATGCGACCGCCACGATTGCAGACGGCCGCATCTTTGGAATCACACTCCACAGCAATCCTGCGGACAAGCGTCATTTTTCACAGGCAGGACATATCTGCGGCACTGCCCGTATCTGCGGGGATGAAACTGCCATATCGGACTGTCCCATATTCAAGCTGGCAGATGCGACATTCGCCATTCAGCCGGCCGGGCTTGCCTCCAATACCGGAGCAGACATAATATTGCATCCATCCTGCTATCCGGAAATTGCAGGCAGGACGGCAGAACTGCGTACGATGGTGCGTCAGCGTTCCGCAGACTCCATATCAGCAATTGTCCTGACATCGGCCGGAAACGGTGAATCAACGACCGACAACCTGTTTGCCGGTCACGCAATCATTGCCGAAGATGGGGAGATAATCTGTGAAAAGCATTTTGAGAACGGCACACTGATAGCCGACATCGACATAGAACTGCTCCGCAACAGACGGCCGGATAACCGCATGGCAACGGCCGGAAATATCATTGACATTACAGGAATCCCGCAGACTGACAGCGGCGATGATATTCTGTACCGTACCGTCAGCCCGAATCCATTCCAATACTGCGACGAGGTCTTTGCCGACACATTCCGCATACAGACCGGAGGACTGGCCACGCGCCTCAGACAAACTGGCATAAGCAGGGTCGTGATAGGCATATCCGGCGGACTTGACTCCACACTTGCGCTTCTGGTATGCGTGAAGGTTTTTGACCGGATGGGCTTGGACAGAAAACTCATCACAGGTATCACTATGCCCGGATTCGGCACTACAGGCCGTACATATACAAATGCCGTAGGAATGATGCGTTCATTAGGCATAGACTGGCGCGAGATAAGCATCAGAGAAGCGAGTCTGCTTCATCTCAAGGACATAGGTCACGACATAGACATACACGATTCCGCATACGAGAACACCCAGGCACGGGAGCGCACACAGATTCTTATGGATGTAGCCAACGGAATAGGGGCTGTAGTTGTCGGGACAGGCGACCTGTCGGAACTGGCCATAGGATGGTGCACCTACAATGGAGACCATATGTCAATGTACGCTGTCAATGCCGGAGTTCCCAAGACACTGATACCGGGAATCATCCGATATGCCGCAGAATCAGAACAGTTTTCAGCCGCAAAAGCGAACCTGCTGGATGTCATTGACACCCCTATCACTCCAGAGCTGCTCCCATCCGACAGTAACGGCAGAATCGTACAGAAAACCGAGGATATAATAGGCCCTTACGAGCTTCACGATTTCTTCCTCTATCATACCGTAAAGAACGGCTTTACACCAGCCAAGATACTATATCTCGCCATACACGCATTTGACGGCAAATACGAAGAGACTGTCATACGCAAGTGGCTGACACTGTTCCTCAAACGCTTCTTCACCAACCAGTTCAAGCGTTCCTGTATGCCAGACGGTCCGGCCACCGGCCCCGTAAGCCTGTCACCACGCGGAGGCTGGCAGATGCCAAGCGACATATCGTCCGCAGCCTGGCTGGAATCACTCGGATAAATTGGATATTTCGTCCTGCTACCCTAATGGGAAAATTCAATAATAAGACAGTATGGATAACCGGTGCCTCATCAGGCATAGGAGAGGCCGTAGCATACCGTCTGGCACAGGAGGGAGCGCGGCTTATCCTAACTTCCCGCACCAGAGAAGCACTTGAATCCGTGGCAGGCAAATGCAAATTGTCCGGAGCACCGGAAGTAAGAATTCTTCCCTACGACTTATCCGACACTGGCAATTTGGACAATCTCGCCGACACCGCCTGGCAGATGTTCGGCAGGATAGACATACTGTTCAACAATGCAGGGATAAGCCAACGCAGTCTGGCAACCGAGACTGACGTGTCTGTAATACGTAAAATTATGGACATCAACTTTATGGCGCCCGTCATCCTCACAAAGAGAATACTTCCCAGTATGATTGGTCAGGGAGGCGGCAATATCGCCGTAACCAGTAGCATCAATGGTCTGTTCGGTTTTCCATTGCGTTGCGCATACTCGTCGTCCAAACACGCATTGTACGGATTTTTTGAAACAGTCAGAGCTGAATATCACGATACAGGAATACGTGTCACGATAGTCTGCCCCGGACGTGTACGCACCAACATATCCATGAATGCCATAGATGCCAATGGCCTGCCACACGGCAAGATGGACTCAGGACAGGCCGGAGGCATATCGCCACAGAAAGCGGCAGACAAGATAGTGAATGCCATCTATCGCGGAAAGCCAGAGGTCCTTGTAGGTGGGAAAGAGCTTATAATGGTATATATAAAGAGACTGTTTCCACGGCTTTGCGACCTCCTGTCAAGAAAAGTCAGTCCCACATAAATTTGCAGGAATCGCTAATTTTCCCTACATTGCACTGTCATTATAACATATAGTATCGAAATGCTACTATCCAAGGAAATCGCAGTCTATCTGAATCTTTCGGCCTGCAAGCTGAAGCAATATACGGCAGCTATCCTACGACAGAACAATGTAGGACTCACCCCCGAGCAGTTTCTGCTCATTGACCTGTTATGGAACCAAGGTTCAATGACACAGCAGCAGATGGCCGATGCCATGCACAAGGACAAGAACTCCATCACCAAACTTGTCGATGCACTTGAAAAGAAAGGACTTGTAATCCGTCAGCAGGACAAGACCGACAGGCGTTCAAACAGACTGCTGCTCACTCCAGCCGCCGAGGAAATGAAATCCGGTGCCAAGGAATGTGGCATTTCGATGCTTGACAGCATACTTTCAGGCATTGACGAGGACGAATTGCGCAGTTTCCTGACTACGCTCGGCAAGATAACGGACAATATGAGCAGGTGACAGGTTTACTGCTAAGACACCTTTTCACGCATGGCAAGCCCCATCATCCTGAAAAGGAAACGCGGCAGCCTTTTCTCCGGATCTCTCTTTTTCATATTAAGATACCACCCTATTTTCTTTACAATAGGAATGCGGTGTGTCTCAACGAACTCCAGCAAAGTTCCATCGGGATCCTCAATATACGTGAAATGTCCTGACGCATCGCCCATATCAAACTCCGTATCACCAGGACAGCTGTCAACCGTAAACGGATAGCCTTTCTTCTCGCAGAAACGTCCGAATGCACGTATGCCTGTCACGTCAAAACAGACCTGAATGAACCCGGGATCGCCCCAATAACGTCCCTCGTATATCTTTCTTGGAGTACGTTCCAAGGCCTGTACCAATTCAATTGAACTGCTGATAAAAAAACCGGAGAAAGCGCCCTTGCGCGGTTTCGATGTGGTCAGCAGCACCCTACGGAAATTCTGTTCTCCTGCAGGAAGCATGCCCCAGTCATCGGATTTCCCCGAATAATCATATACAACCTTGTCATATCCAAGTATCCCGCTATAGAATCTGACAGAGCTGTCAATATCACTCACACCTATCACAGCACCTTCCACGCCCCCGGTCAGGCGATGCTGCTCAATGAAGACACCGCCGGTCTCTACAATCTGGAAATAATTTCCATACAGGTCTTTCACGAAAAAGCACACCGTCCCGTCCGGTAATACCGACAATGGCCCCACGTCATGCCATTTGGCTGATATCTCAGCGTGAAAGGCCATCGCGTCACGACACTTTATCTTCGTCGCGAAAATGCCGAGATCTCCCACAGATATATCAAAATCGCAGTTCTTAGGCTCACGTTCTGAATATTGCCACACCTCCAATCCGCCACCGCCCTGAAGACTTACCGTAACACAGGCGTGACGCTTCTGCGGGACTCCACCGGTATAGCGCAGCATCCTCTCCGCCACAGTATTGTCCTCAAGCACCCGTATATCAATCCCGAACATCTCAATATACCAGTTCCAAGACTTGCGGAAATCAGTCGTACCAACGCCAACCTGCTGAATACCAGCAATCAGAAAGTTATCCATAACACTTACAAAGTATAGTTCACGCACAATAGCTCCGCAAATATAGTAAAAGGTTATACTATATCCGCTTTTATTGACAACATTTTTACCATTCAAGAATATAGCCTTGAAATCAGCAGGATAATAATCTGTTTTGAAATGTTCCAATTAATCGAACATTTCAAAAGAGATTCTAAGAAGTTGTTTAAATTTGTTCGATTAAAAATTTTATGAAGGATTTTCGAGATGAAAAATCCGCTTGTTTGAAGGAGTGATGGGGTTCCATCATGACTGAAAAGAAACGGATTTTCAGCCGGAAAGACTTTATAAAAGATTAATTGGAATAAATTTAAACAGCTTCTAATATATGTCAGTGAAATATCTGGACCGCAAAACGCGTCCTGTATAAGATTCAGCACAAGCCGCCACCTGTTCCGGTGTACCACAGACTACCACATTGCCACCCTTATCACCACCTTCAGGCCCCAAATCTATCACATGGTCGGCACACTTTATCACCTCCATATTGTGTTCAATGACAATTACCGTATGCCCGCGCCGTATAAGTGCATTGAAGGCATCAAGCAGCTTGCGTATATCGTGGAAATGGAGCCCCGTGGTAGGCTCATCGAATATGAATACAGTCGGTTCGGTCTTTTCTATACTCAGATAATACGCCAGTTTCACGCGCTGACTCTCGCCACCCGACAATGTCGATGATGACTGCCCGAGTTTGACATAGCCCAGTCCAACCTGCTGCAACGGGCGCAGACGGCGGACAATACGCTTTTCCTCCGCACCGTCGGACTCCCCGAAGAACTCTATCGCCTGATTGACCGTCATTTCCAATATGTCCCAGATATTCCTGTCCCGGTATGTCACATCCAGAACATCCTTCTTGAAGCGTTTGCCATGACAGCTCTCACATTCCAGCACCAGATCGGACATAAATTGCATTGACACGACAGTAGTTCCCTCCCCCTTGCATTCCTCACAGCGTCCGCCCTCCGAATTGAAAGAGAAATGGGTAGCCTTGAATCCCATCTGGCGTGATACCTGCTGGTCTGCGAACAGTTTCCTTATCTCATCGTACGCCTTGACGTATGTGACAGGATTGGAACGCGAAGACCTGCCTATAGGATTCTGATCCACAAACTCCACGCCCGACACCATACGCAGGTCACCATCTATAGAGCGGAATTCACCCGGCCGTTCTCCGACTTCATCGTAAAGCCTCTTCAGACCGAGATACAGCACATCACGCACCAGAGTACTCTTGCCGGAACCGCTCACACCAGTAACCACGGTCAGCACATTCAGCGGGAATTTCACATCTATGCAGCGCAGGTTATTGTGACAGGCGCCCTTGACTTCTATATAATTGTTCCACGGCCGTCTGGAAGAAGGCAGCGGTATCTGCTCCCTACCGCTGAGATACCCGGCGGTATAGCCCACACCACTCGCACAGATTTCATCGGGCGAGCCCATACTGACTATCTCTCCCCCATTCCGACCGGCTTCCGGCCCCACATCTATGACCACATCCGCAGCACGGATAATATCCTCATCGTGCTCCACAACAATCACGGTGTTGCCAATCTGCTGCAACTGCCTCAAGACTGCCGTAAGACGGGCCGTATCGCGGCTGTGAAGTCCTATGCTCGGTTCGTCCAATACATACAGTGAGCCCACCAGACTGCTCCCTAAGGATGTGACCAGATTGATACGCTGGCTCTCACCGCCCGACAGGGTATTGCTCAGCCTGTTCAGAGTCAGATACTCCAGCCCTACATCTATCAGCAAATCTATGCGATGCCTTATCTCGTGCAACAGACGCTCAGCAGTCAGAGCATCATATTCATCCAGTTCCAGAGTATCAAAGAATGATTTCAGTTCCAATATCGGCAAATCCACCAGATCCAATATGGACTTGCCACCAACCTTGACATACGATGCCTCCTTGCGCAGTCTCTTGCCATGGCATTCCGGGCAAACGGTCTTTCCGCGATAGCGTGCCAGCATCACTCTGTTCTGAATCTTGTACTGATTATGCTCCAGCATTCTGAAGAAATTGTCAATACAGCACTCCGGCCATTCCTCACCGTTGACGGTTATAGTCTTGCCTGTGCCGTGCCACAGATAATCCTTCTCCTGCTGTGTCAGCTGGTAATAAGGGGTGAATATCGGAAATCCGTGCTTCTCTGCCTCCAGAATGAAATAGTTGAGCCATTCGCCGAGCTTATCTCCACGCCAGCATACAACCGCCCCGTCATACACGCTCAGACTCTTGTCCGGGACGACAAGTTCCTCGTCTATACCGACAATGCGTCCGAATCCTTCACATACAGGGCACGCCCCCATCGGCGAATTGAACGAGAACAGCTTGTCCGACGGCTCCTCAAACTTTATGCCGTCCGCCTCGAAATGGTAGCTGAATGTCTTCAGCGTAGTTTCCGGACAATCATATATACGCAGCATACATACGCCCTTGCCCTCGTAGAAAGCCGTTTCCGCAGAATCAGCCAGACGGTCAGTCACTTCCTGAGAGACGTCAGCCGAAAGCCTGTCAATAAGCAGGCATACGGGACTCGCGTCATTCTCCACCTCCTTCAGACGGTGTCCGTCCTTCAGCACATCCTCTATGCGGATGAATTCGCCGTTACAGTCAAGTCTCGTGAAACCCTCCTTCATACAAGTCTCCAACTGTTCGCGGAAAGTACGTCCTCCCGAAACCTGCAATGGTGCAATCAAGGCAATACGGGTACCCTTTGGCAACTCACATACGCACTGAATCAGATCCTCCGTACTGTGCTTTCTCACAATATCGCCGCTGACCGGAGAATATGTCCTGCCTATACGCGCGAACAGAAGCCTCATATAATCGTATATTTCGGTAGATGTGCCTACCGTAGATCTTGAATTCCGCGTAGTGACTTTCTGTTCGATGGCTATTGTGGGAGGCAGGCCGGCAATAGAGTCGCACTCCGGTTTTTTCATACGTCCCAGAAACTGACGCGCATACGATGACAGGGACTCTACATAGCGCCGCTGTCCTTCCGCATACAGAGTGTCAAACGCAAGCGATGACTTGCCGGATCCTGACAGTCCCGTAATAACGATGAACCTGTCACGCGGAATATCCAGCGAGACACCCTTCAGATTGTTGACTCTGGCATTCCGTATCTCAATGAGCCCGTCAGTATCACCCATAATTCCGTATCTTGCGTTTGAATCGCGCAAATTTACTCAAAAATCTGCTCATGTCATAAGGACATTAAGAAGCTGTTTTGAAATGTCCGATTAAAAATTTTATGAAGGATTTTTGAGATGAGAATCCGCTTGTTTGAAGGAGTGATGGGGTTCCATCATGACTGAAAAGAAACGGATTTTCAGCCGGAAAGACTTTATAAAAGATTAATTGGAACATTTCAAAACAGATTCTAAAGCCAAATGTCCGGGAGGTGACGGATGAACGGAACCTGTTCCCTGTTCACCTTAAGTTATTTTTACTATCTTTGCCGTGATATAGACACAAACTTATGCGTAATCTGAAATTCATACTCCTCCCGATGATAATGTTCCTCGCACAGCCTTGCGCTGCAGCGGAAAAAACCGGTCTGTGGGGCAAACTGAGAGAGTCATTCTACAGTAACCTGATATTGGAGAACCGCTACATGCTGATTCTGGACGGATTGAAGACCACTCTGATAATCACGCTTTTTGCCGTAATACTCGGCACGCTGCTGGCAGGTCTGATATGCTGGATGCGTATGAGCCGTAACAAATGGCTGTCCGGCTTCGCCAGATCATATATTTTCATAGTACGCGGCACACCTGTACTGGTGCTGCTTATGATTATGTTCTATGTAGTTCTGGCATCATCCAATGCATCGGGAGTACTCGTATCCATCATCACCTTCGCACTCAACTCCGCCGCATACTTCGCCGAAATGATGCGCACCAGCATACAGAGCATTGAGAAAGGCCAGACCGAAGCCGGTCTCTCACTCGGTCTCACCAAGACACAGACCTTCATGCACATTGTCCTTCCTCAGGCGGCACGCAATGTCATTCCCGTATACATAGGTGAGGTCATCAGCCTCCTGAAAGGTACAGCCATAGTCGGATACGTAGCCGTCATCGATATGACCAAGGCTTCGGACATAATCAGGGCACGCACATTCGATGCATTCTTCCCCCTACTGCTTACCGCCGGCATCTACCTGCTGCTCTCGTGGCTCATTATCATCTTGCTCCGATACGCCACCGGAGCGGACAGCCAGTCCCCGCAGAAAGGCAATGAAACCTTTGCCAAAGTTTTGTCCATTCTGATGATGGTATCGGTATTCACCTCGTGTGAGAGCCGGACTGGAAACGCGGAAATCACCTGCAAGGAAGACCTCAAAGGGAAGAAAGTCGGAGCATTGATGGGTGCATATTACGAAAGTATGCTCTCCGACACATACGGCACAAACAATGTAATGCTGTTCAACAATTACCCTGACGCATACGAAGCCTTGCGGAAAAAGAAACTTGCAGGTTTCTATGATGATGACGCAATGGCAATCAATGTCCTGCGGAAATACAGGGAGTTTGACACAATATCCGCCGGTATGCCAATACTCCCTGTCGGTGCCGGATTCCACAAAGACAGTGTGGAGCTGAGTTCCCTTTTCCGGAATTTCATAGAAGAGTTCAAGGGCAGCCCGGAAGAACAGGAAATGCACGAACGGTGGTATAACCACCCTGTTGAGGAATGTCACAGGGATATTGAAGCAATCAAATACGGCAAGCCCATATTGGTAGCCACACTTGCCAGCGTACCTCCATTCTCATTTATGTCCGACGGTGAATTGGACGGATACGAAATTGAGCTGACACGGAGATTCGCACTATGGGCAGGAAGACCTGTAGAATTTGTCACAATGGATTTCAACGCCGTTATTTCAAGCCTCATATCCGGCCGCATAGATATGTTCATGACACTCACAAACATCACGGAAGAACGGTTGAAAAGAATATCGATGGTCCAGTATATGGAGAGCCACCTGATTATTTTCATCAATACCGCCACTGATGAGAGCAAAGGCAATGCAGGTGCCACAGCCATATCCATCATTGCACTTCTGGCAATAGCAGGTTGTATTGTCATATTCCAGACAAGGAAACGGCATAAAAGACATATACCGGCAGACCACGGCAATGACAATGATACGATTGTCAGCATATCACACTTGCGGAAAATATACGAAGACGGAGTCACGGTTTTGAAAGACGTCAGCGCAGAAATACGGAAAGGTGAAGTGATTTCAATAATCGGTCCGTCCGGCACAGGCAAGAGTACGTTGCTGAGATGTCTGAATCTTCTCGGCAAGCCGACGGCAGGCAGCATTCTGATAAACGGTGAAGACATTCTGGCTTCTGATGCCGATGTACCGTTGCTGAGACAGAGAATGGGAATGGTATTCCAGTCGTTCAATCTGTTCAATGGCAAGACGATACTTGACAACGTCACACTGGCACCCGTACTTCTTGGCAGGAAAACCAAGGAAGAGGCTGAGACAAAAGCGATGGAACTGCTGAAAATGGTAGGTATGGCAAACAAGGCTTACTCATATCCGGAGCAATTGTCCGGAGGTCAGAAACAGCGTGTCGCCATTGCCCGTGCATTGGCAATGGAACCTGAGATACTGCTGTTCGATGAGCCTACATCGGCACTTGACCCGACAATGGTAAGCGAAGTCCTCGGAGTAATCCGCACATTGGCACGCAAGGGTATGACAATGATGATTGTCACTCACGAAATGAGTTTTGCACGTGAGGTGAGCAGCCGTATTTTCTATATGGACGAGGGTACTATCTACGAGGACGGCACTCCCGAGCAGATATTTGACAATCCGCAACGCGAGAAGACACGCATATTCATAAACAGGATTAGGGAATGCCGGTATGAGATAACGGAGAGCCACAACGACTACTATGGAATGATGGGCAAGATTTACAATTTCTGCGTACGCTACAATATGTCATCGCAGGAGATTGACCACATTACACATACAGTCGAGGAAGGTCTGCTGCTTCTCGGCACAAAAGACGGAACAAAAGTCGTGATAACCCATTCCGAGAAGACAGCTGCCAAACAGGTATGCATCTCTACGCCGTGCAGAATCGAGGCAACCATACTCGACAATAGCGAGAATGCCATTCAGGCCTCCATCCTGCGTGGATTCTGCAAAACAGTCAGAATAGAGAGCGGAGACCGGGAGAGTCAGCTTATCTGCGAAATATGACGCTTGATGCGGATTGAATTTATGATTCGCCCGCATTCCGTTCCTTCGCGCCTCGCCGAGTAGAACCTCACGTCCCCGTAAGTGCAGATGTCGCAGGAGTGAATGTTTTCAGGTCTGACACCTGACATTTCCAACAGCCACCTGTTTGCCCGAATCAGATCGATGTGATGGCCTCCTCTCATAGTGCCCGGAACGGGCTCACCGTCATACTGCCAGATTTCATCCATTGGGAAGCCGCTATCCCTGAACATATCGGCGACCTCCTCTCCTACCTGGAAACTGCGTCTGCTGATGCCGGGGCCTATCACTGCAATCAGGGCTGAAGCGTCTGTCCCGAAAGCATCGCCCATAGTCAGAACGGTATGCCGTGATATTCTGCGCACCGTCCCCTTCCATCCTGAATGCACGGCCGCTACAGCCTCATGCTGCGGGTCATACAACAGGACCGGAATGCAGTCCGCCGTCCTCACCCCTATCGCGCAGCCTTTCAGATTGGTAATAAAGGCATCATACCCCTCCAAGTCCTCACGGGTCAGGTCTGGCCTGTCTATGACCGCCACTCTGACATCATGAACCTGATGTCCGCAGATTACATTATACGGCAGCTGCGCATCGCGCATTGTGGAGAACGCTTCCACCCCATCGCCTAACGAATGATACAGCAGACCGTCCGATACCAATTCCATATTCTATAGCCTCTACTCTCTCAGTAACCTGTCCCCCGTTCATAGACAGCGGCATTTCTTCATTTCCAGTACGGTCTCAAACCTCTCCCCATCGCTGTCTTCCCGCAACGCCGTCCATATCATCTTCTCATCATTGCACACTTCTATGTCCCACCATTCCCTGTACTGGACTCCATCCTTAATCCATCTGAAACAGAGCACGTCCCCTGCCACATAGAACAGGTTCTCCGTGTTCAGCGGGTCGGCCTCCCACACACCGGCGGCATTCTTCGTGTAATAGACATACGTTCCATCCTCAAGAAACTCCCATCTGTGCTCCGCTGCGCCATAGGTCTCAGGCCCCGTCAGTTTTACGCCTTCCCACAGTCCGAGAATCGCTTGTGAATAATCGCCGGACACTCTCTCCATCTCCCCGATTCCTTCATTTTCCGTACCAGGAATATCAGACATAGTCTGCAAGGTCACAGCTCTGCCATCATGGAATGACACCAGACATTCAGACGAGAAATTCCGGGCATAGTGCATAGTCAGCTTATTCCCGGATACGGTATAACTGCCGACTTCGCCACAGAACCACAAACCGTTCGTGAATATTGTATATACGTATTTCCCATCCGGGAGATACTCGTTGATAGCCCTTTCGTTTGTAAGGCAAAGTTCATCCCCCAGGGAATATGTTTTCCACATACCCAAAATGCTCTCCTTCAAATATTCTTCCTCTTCATTCACTTCCGAGCAGCCGATGACCGCATTCATCGCCGCAATCATAAAAACTGATATTGCCAAACGGCAAGTGTTCTTTAAAATCCTCATAATCTGTGTTATTAATAATTGATTGTCATTGAGTTACATGAATACCACCAATCGCCTGCAAATGCAGAACCTGTTTTGAAATGGTTTACTGCCTCAGCATCAATCCGCAACATTCACAATTACATCACCCTATTCAACAGTCAGACCGGTTCCATACCATATGACCACGCGCTGTATTCATCACCCAAGTCCAACATTCTGAGAAACTTTCCGGAATAGTCATAGTACTTTATCTGATAGCTCGATTCGAAGTCAATAATCACCACTTCGTTCCACACCGGATCCAATGTCCATTCGGCAATTCCGAGATACTCGTATTTGGCACGTCCCTGATGGCTGATGTCATGCAGATAGTGTCCTGCTGAATCAAAAACCTTGATGTCATCCGTGCTCGGCTGCCTCGAACCGACAAAGAACAGTCCGTCATCATATTTCACCCTTGATGTCAGCAATCAGAGCCTCCTTAGAAGTCCTCCAGGAACACAGGTTCCCAACTTTCCACCATCACGCCGTCAAACGACCTGTCCAAAGCAATGATGTCCTCCTCATTGATCTGGAACACGCCGTTCTCCACCTCACGACCACCACCGCCACCGCATCCGGCAAGCATCATCGCGCCCGACACCGCCAACAAATATCGCAAACGTCTCATAATTCAGGGACTGTTATCGTTCACACAAAAATACTGATTTTGCTGGAAACATCCGTCATTACGTTGCTCCCATTTTCCTTCGAGCTCTGTTTCTCATTTTTCAAAGTGTGCGCACACTCCCTCATTTTTCACCTTCGCAACTCACTGCTAATCAACACAATCCTTACAACATCTTCCAATACAGTGCTCACACTACCGAATTACCACCATTGTGCGCACACTCATGATAACAAAACATAACGTGGATATGCCACAAAACGTACAATAATAGGCGAGTGTGCGCACACTCGACTATTTTGGAAACAAGCCGTCAACTCAATTTTTAAGAAAATGCAGCTCCACAGATCTCATACGTAGGATTCTGGCTATCCGGTTTACAGATGCGTTAGTCTTTTTCTTCAAATGAACTGCAATTATCCTCTTCTGTTCTTTGGTTAATTGATTCAACTGGTTGACACTGAACTTTGTCGCAGCTATGTTTGATGCCTCCGAAACCAATTCATCGTCACTAAATTTCAAGTGCACTTCAACGTATCTTGCTTCTTCAGAGGCGGACTTCGTCATCAGAATTGAACGGAAGAAATCAGTCTTGCTGCCGAATATCAATTCTACGGATTCAAAATCGACAAACGACTTGAGAAGCAGATTATTCTGATTATCAATCACAAAGCCTGATTGTTTGAGGTCGTGTCTCGTTCTCAGTGCTGTTCTAATCTGTCGCACCGGCAATGAAGACAGAGCCACTTCGCCATAATCAGTAGAAATGCCGCCGAAATATACATTGAATGAAGACCATTGGTAATCCTCAGGACGACTTACGACGTGCGGAACAACAGGATTCATCAGTACATATGAAATGCAATTCCGCAAGTAATACAAATCATCAATCTCTTTAGGCTTTGCATTTACATCGCGATAAATCATTGACATACCATGCTCTAAGTACATATATCTGCCATAATCACGTTTGAATCCAATGGCAAACATTCGCGCTTGAGCAAATGTTTTGCACCTGATAACAAAGTGCGAATGAGAGGACATATGGCAGAAGCATAGTATTTTTACTCCTGTCACATAGGCCGTAATTGCACTAATTATAGTTGATTGCCTGTAATCAGCAACACTTGTGTGCACTATACCGTTTGACAGCCCATCAGTACACACGTGAAAGAACAATTCAGATTTTGAAATTTCAATAGGGATAGGATGTTTTTCCATAAGCATTTCTTAGTATCAGATTATCGTGATAAATGTACAAATCTATTTCCAATTAATGCTCCATTATCGCAAACATTTCGAGAGTGAGCACAGTTCATCACCTCTCGAAATGTACATTACTGAGATACAGCCTGTTAGGAATCGCACTATGAGTTGATTGTGCGCACACTGGCAACGGACAGGGAGTGTGAGCACGCCGACGCAAGCCCATTTCCGACACCGCACATTATCAAGCAATTAGCGATGGCAAAACGACCGAGTGTGCGCACACACCACAGGAAGGGAAACGAACCGCTCTGCGTCAGGCAAACGGAAACGCACAATGAATAAGATGCCGACAGCACATACTGTGAACTGCCGGCACCTTATCGTAAAAACTAACCGGTCAAGCTGTAGGGATTACCACTCCATCTTGCTCATACGGATGTAAGAGGCATAACGCTTCTTGGCCATCTCTTCAGCCTTGTCGAAGAGCTCCTGAGCCTCGGCCGGGTACTGCTTCATTACGGAAGCGTAGCGGACTTCGCCCTTCAGGAATTCCTGGAACTTATCCCACTGTGGCTCCTTTGAGTCAAGAGAGAACGGATTCTTGCCCTCTTCCTCTAAAGCCGGGTTATAACGCCACAGATGCCAGTAACCGCACTCGACTGCGGCAGCCTCCTCGGCCTGCGCCTTCCCCATACCCTTCTTCAGACCATGATTGATACACGGAGCGTAGGCAATTATGATGGACGGTCCAGGATAAGCCTCAGCCTCACGTATAGCCTTCAGACACTGTGCATTGTCGGCACCCATTGCAATCTGAGCGGCATAAACGTAACCGTATGTGGTGGCAATCATACCGAGATCCTTCTTGCGGACGCGCTTGCCGCTTGCAGCGAACTTGGCGATTGCGCCGAGAGGTGTTGACTTCGAAGCCTGACCGCCGGTATTTGAATATACCTCAGTATCAAGTACAAGGATGTTGACATCCTCACCGCTTGCTATTACGTGGTCAAGACCGCCGTAACCTATATCGTACGATGCGCCGTCGCCACCTATAATCCACTGACTGCGTTTGATCAGATAATCCTTGCAGTCCAGAATCTGCTTGCAGGTATCGCAGCCGCATGCCTCGCAGCCGGCTATAATCTTCGGAGCAAGAGCCTTGGTAGCCTCTGCATCGTTTTTCTTCCCAATCCACTCGTTAAACAGAGCCTTCAGCTCATCTGAGCAGCAGGTGCAGCTCTGAGCCTCACCCATCAGACGCTCCAGACGCATACGCATCTTGCGGTTTGCGAGCTGCATACCCATACCGTACTCACAGAAGTCCTCGAACAGTGAGTTTGCCCAGGCAGGACCGTGACCTTCCTCGTTCTTGGTATAAGGAGTGGAAGGAATCGAGCCGGAATAGATTGACGAACAGCCTGTAGCGTTCGATGCAATCTCGCGGTCGCCGAACAGCTGCGATATGAGTTTCAGATACGGAGTCTCACCGCAACCTGAACAGGCGCCTGAGAACTCGAACAGAGGAGTAGCGAACTGTGAGTTCTTCGCGCTCTGCTGTATGTCAATAAGGTTCTGCTTTGACTTGACATTCTTCACGCAGTATTCCCAGTTTGCAGCCTCTGCCTCCTGTCCCTCGAACGGAACCATTGTGAGGGCTGAGCCACCGAGTTTCGGATTGCCCGGACATACATCGGCACAGTTGCCGCAACCGAGACAGTCCATAACGCCCACCTGCATACGGAATCTCATGCCCTTGAATGCGGCCGGAGCCTTCATCTCAAGAGTCTCAGCCTTGAAGCCTGCAGCTTCCTTCTCGTCCATTACGAACGGACGGATACAAGCGTGAGGACAGACGTATGCGCACTTGTTGCACTGTATACACTTCTCCGGATCCCATACAGGTACGAATGCGCTTACACCGCGCTTCTCGTATGCGGCTGTACCTGATGGCCATGTACCGTCTATGCTCTCCTTGAATGCGCTTACCGGGAGCAGGTCACCGTTCTGGGCATTGATAGGACGAACCACTTCGTTGATGAATGCAGGGTCATCGTTTGCAGCGGCAGCCGGAGCCTCAAGTGAAGCCCAAGCCGGATCAACAGTCAGTTTCTTATATTCGTCACCGCGGTCTACAGCTGCATAGTTCTTGTTGACCACATCCTCACCCTTCTTGCCGTAGGACTTGACGATAAACTTCTTCATCTGCTCAATGGCAAGATCTACCGGGATAACTTCGGTGATACGGAAGAAAGCAGACTGCAGAATGGTGTTGGTACGGTTGCCCAGACCAATCTCCTGAGCAATCCTGGTGGCATTGATATAATATACAGTAATGTCGTTCTTCGCGAAATATGCCTTGACATTCGCAGGCAGGTTGGCTGCAAGCTCCTCCTCGTTCCAGATGGTGTTCAGCAGGAATGTACCGCCTTTCTGGAGTCCGCGTGTGACATCGTACATCTTCAGGTATGCCTGAACGTGGCAAGCCACGAAATTCGGGGTATTGACCAGATATGTGGAGCGTATAGGGCTGTCGCCAAAACGCAGGTGTGAGCAGGTGAAACCGCCCGACTTCTTTGAATCGTAGCTGAAGTAGGCCTGGCAGTGCTTGTCGGTGTTGTCACCGATAATCTTGACAGAGTTCTTGTTTGCACCTACTGTACCGTCAGCACCAAGTCCGTAGAACTTTGCCTCGAACATTCCCTTGCCACCGAGAGCGATTTCCTCGCCCTGTGGCAGAGAGGTGAATGTGACATCGTCCTTGATACCCAATGTGAACTGATTCTTGGGCTGTGCCAATGACAGATTAGCATAGACAGCCAGAATCTGGGCTGGAGTGGTGTCGTGTGAGCCGAGACCGTAACGGCCGCCCACGATGACAGGGTTGATGGCCTTCAGCTCTGTGCTCTGCGCGAATGCCTCGACAACATCCAGATACAGAGGCTCGCCATTTGCGCCCGGTTCCTTGGTACGGTCAAGTACAGCAATACGCTTCACTGTCTTGGGCAGTACGGCACTCAGATACTTGACTGAGAACGGACGATACAGATGGACTGCCACGATACCGACTTTCTCACCCTTCTCTGTCAGATAGTCGATAACCTCCTTGGCAGCCTCGGTGACTGTACCCATAGCTATAATCACACGCTCCGCGTCCTCTGCACCGTAATATGTGAAAGGCTTGTACTCGCGGCCTGTAATCTTGCTGATTTCCTTCATATAGTCAGCGACAATGTCAGGAACAGCCTCATAATACTTGTTGCATACCTCACGGTGTGTGAAGAATGTATCGGGGTTCTCAGCCATACCGCGCATTACCGGATTGTTCGGATTGAGGGCACGCTCACGGAACTCCTTCAGAGCCTGCCGGTCAATGAGACCTGCCAGATCCTCATTCTCAAGAGCCTCAATCTTCTGAATCTCGTGCGATGTACGGAAACCGTCAAAGAAGTTCACAAACGGAACTCTTGACTTGATTGCTGACAGATGAGCGACACCGGCCAAATCCATAACTTCCTGGACAGAGCCCTCGCACAACATTGCAAACCCTGTCTGACGGCAGGCCATCACATCCTGATGGTCACCGAAGATGCAGAGTGAATGTGATGCAAGCGTACGTGCTGATACGTGGAATACGCAAGGAAGCAGCTCACCTGCTATCTTGTACATATTCGGAATCATCAGCAGGAGTCCCTGCGATGCGGTGAATGTGGTGGTCAGTGCACCTGCCTGCAGAGAGCCGTGCACGGCACCTGCGGCACCGCCCTCGGACTGCATCTCCTGTACCATTACGGTCTCACCGAAGATGTTCTTGCGGCCCTGGGCTGCCCACTCGTCAACATACTCTGCCATCGTTGAGGACGGCGTGATAGGATAGATGGCGGCGACCTCCGAGAACATGTATGCTACATGAGCGGCGGCCTGATTACCATCACAAGTCAAAAATTTCTTTGCCATAACCCGTTTTTATATTGTTATAATTCCAATTCTATGTTTCGCACGCTTCTGACACATTGTTCACCCGAAGCAGGATGGATATACGTGCTTAATCTGCAAAATTAACGAAAAATGCGGGACAATGCCAAACGGGAATTGCAAAAACGCCATCGGCCGAACGAAATTTAACACCAATCAAGAAAGCCGGAGACAGCATAGATTATTTTGTGAATCTATTACAATTATGGATTAATGCCAAGCATCCGTCTGTTTTTCCGCAATTTATGGAACTGTTGCCAAGTTGTCATGAGAAATATTCAATATTTGTGTATATTTTGTAATTCCGTAGAATCTGTTTGAATTTGTTCAATTAAAAATTTTATGAAGGATTTTCGAGATGGAAATCCGTTTGTTTGAAGGAGTGATGGGGTTCCATCATGACTGAAAAGAAACGGATTTTTCAGCCGGAAAGACTTTATAAAAGATTAATTGGAACATTTCAAAACAGATTCTAACTTTGCCAATGGAAACAGAACTCACGAAAGATAATGATAAGACTTGCAATACTGGCATCCGGCAACGGGACTAACGCGGAGGCGATTCTTGAGGCAGTGCGTGACGGCAGACTTGATGCTGATGTCCGTGTGATACTGACCAACAGGCCTGAGGCCGGAGTGATAGAACGCGCCCGCAGATGGAGCATTCCCGTGGAGACAGTACCGTCAAAAGGTCACAAAGACCGTGCGGAATACGACAGTCTGGTCGTTGGGGCTCTGTCGCATTACAACGTGGATACAATAGCGTTGGCCGGCTGGATGAGAATACTGAGCCAGGTCTTTTTAGATGCTTTTCCAAACCGTATAATAAACCTGCATCCCGCAATTCTCCCGAGTTTCAAAGGCGGGGCAGGCATAAAGGACGCGTATGAGTACGGAGTGCGGATTTCCGGCTGTTCTGTACATCTGGTATGTCCCGAACTGGACAATGGCCCGCTGATTATACAGGCGGCCGTACCTGTACGCGGAACACTTGATGAGTTTGAGGCACAGATACACCGCATTGAGCACCGCATATTGCCCCAGGCACTCCAATGGTTCAGTGAGGGCCGCATAACAACAGACGGTAGGAAAGTCATTGTTGCAGAGCCGACACACCCGGTACGCAGGACAGATTACATTGAGGGTTGTCTGGTATCGCCTGCCCTTGAAGACAGAATCTGACTAATCCTTAGGATGCTGTTTGAAGTAATACCAGTGCCAGCGCCAGAACAGTACAAGGAAGTCTACCGTTATCAGGGCTGTTATTGGATATGCCAGTCTGATTGGCACATTAAAGCCTTCGGGAGCAATCTGTATGTATGTTATGGTGACGAACGACATAAACACGGCAGGAATCAGCGTCATAAGGAAGTTCTTCCGATGTTTTGCCAGATATACGGACAAAGCCCAGAAAGTGAATACCGAGAGTACCTGATTGCACCAGGCAAAGTATCGCCACATTATAGAGAATCCGTCCGGATTTGTCAGACTGAAAAACAGAAGTCCGAGTGCTACCGCAAACAGGGGTATCGTAATCATCAGACGGTGGTGAATCTCCTTCTGACTGAACTTGAATGAATCGGCTACAATCAGACGGGCAGAGCGCAGGGCGGTATCGCCTGTCGATATAGGAGCTGCCACGATTCCGAGTATGGCTATGATTCCGCCGAAGTTGCCAAGCATCTCCTTAGAAATATTCATTGCTACGTCTGCCGCAGTCTCTCCGGTTCCGTGATTCTGGAAATACGCTGTCGAGGCAGCAGCCCAGATCAGGGCAACTATACCTTCACTCACCATAGAGCCATAGAATACGAAACGTCCGTTTTTCTCACTACGGATACAACGTGCCATCAATGGAGACTGGGTAGCGTGGAATCCGCTCACTGCACCGCAGGCTATCGACACGAACATCATCGGGAATATCGGCGACTTCTCATAGCGTGTGCCGAATCCGTTCCACATTTCAGGCAGTTCAGGCCGCGATACATACAGTGATATGAGTATGCCGAAAGCCATAAACAGCAGGGCGGCCCCCATAAACGGATACAGATGCCCTATTATCTTGTCAATCGGGAACAGGGTGGCTACCAGATAATACGCGAAAATCACCAACATCCAGAAATTGACATTCAGCGATGACGGCGTAAGACCCGCCAGCAATGCCGCAGGCTGTGACGCGAACACGCAGCACACCATAATCATAAGTACGATGAGGAAAATGGTGAATATTTTCTTCACCACATCGCCCAGATAGCGGCCTACCAGTTCGGACAGGCTCTCACCGCCGTGACGCAGCGAAACCATACCGGAAAGATAGTCGTGGACTGCACCTCCGAAAATCGTTCCTAAGACAATCCACAGATATGATGCCGTTCCGAACTTCGCACCCATGATGGCACCGAATATCGGTCCGAGTCCGGCAATGTTCAGGAATTGTATCATATAGGCCTTCCAGGTAGGAAGTTCCATGTAATCAACTCCGTCGGCCATCGATTTGGATGGCACAGTACGCGAGGCGTCAGCCCCGAAATGACGTTCCACTATACGTCCATAAACGACGTATCCTAAAATCAGAAACAGAAGCGCTATTGAAAAAGTAATCATACTTCCATTTTATTTGATTAATGCCTTATGTCCAAGTCCATCTATACATATATCTATATCACGTTCAAACCTGACGTGCCTTATGAACTCAGTTTCCCCGACCGCAGGCATCGCCTCCAACGCATCGTAATCGAACACGCAATTGTTTCCGCGATACGGGTCAAGATCAATGTATCCGGCGTTGAAAGATGTCAGGTTCTGGAAGAAATGGGTACCCTGACTCGGATCCACGCGGAAATTTTCCAGACTACATTCCACAATCACCTTCGCTTCGGATATATCGCTCCATTGCACAGGAACGCCGAGAGACGGTATGCTTGAGCCCCAGCGGCCATATCCTATCAGCACATAATTGGCGTGGGCATCCCGCATCTGCCGGTTAATGGCCGTAAGTTCAGATGCCATCTGAGTGGTCTTTGTAACATCAAATCTGTCACGTTTCAGATAGACTATGTCACGCACTCCCTTTATCCATCCCGTACCCAACGCACTTTCAGAATATATCAGCGCACCGTCACAGTCAATCCCGTTCCAGTCAACATCCGCATTACGGCTGTCAACAGATATCGGACGTATCTGCAGCACATTGAATATGGCAGGAAGGCCATCTTCCCTGTCCATATTGGCCGCAAACTCTATCTCCACACCACATTTCATTTCCTTCTGGGCAACATCCAGGAGTTCGGACACTATTTCAGCAAGAGGGAATGTGTTGTATTTCAATATCTGGGCGAAAGTCACGTATTTTGGACCTTCCGGAACGGCAGAATCTACAACACGCATATTCTCATTGTCCCACGTGGATACAACGTGCTTAAGGTTACGGAAGCCTGTGCACGAAGATATCGGTATGCGTTCCAGATTGACAGCATCGTCAACGGAGGTCTTGAACTTCTCAGGCTGCAGATTAAGCGCAAACATAGAGCGCTGGGTCTCTGTCATGACCTGTTCCGTGGTGGATGTCTGCAGTACGTGCTTAGGATACTTCGGAGAGAACCTCAGCACCTGATCGCCGTCAACCACAGCCTTGCCCAGACCGAACGCCACCTTGACGATGCCGTCCTCGGCCTTTTCGTGCCCTATCGGATAGAAATTGACCGAACGCGCCACACCGGAGAACGTCGGGAAATAATAGTCTCCGTCACGCGAGCCGCAAACTTCCTGCAGTATAATGCCCATTTTCTCCTCAGATATGACATTGGCCGTAGCGGCTATGTAGCCACGCGATGCGGCAAAATATATTGACGCATAGACGCTCTTGATGGCTTTGCTCAGCAGACGCAGCATCTGGTCCTCGTTCTCCGTACGCGGAATCATATACGTTGAATACACCCCGGCAAACGGCTGATAGTACGAATCCTCCAGTTTCGACGATGAGCGTACTGCAATCGGTCTGTGCATGCTGTGTATGAATACTTTCAGCGCTTCGGTCAAATCAGACGGCAATGTCGATGCGACAAATTCCGAAAGAATCTCCGTATCCGAGATATCCGCATTTATCACATACTGCAGACCGTTCTCTATGATGAACCTGTCAAAATAATCAGTCGTAATGACCAGCGTTCGCGGCACCATTATCCTGACGTGCTCCCACTTCTTGTAGAAGTCGTACTTCAACAGCACGTGGTTCACGAATGCCAGTCCACGGGCCTTTCCTCCGAGTGATCCGTCACCTATTTTCGAGAATCTGATGGCATCGTTGTAGCTGTCCTTATTGAAACGCGCCACCACTCCTACTGCCTGCGATATGCGGAAATCCTTTATAGCCTTAATATTTATACGGCGTATCTCGGGTATGTCCGATGTATCACGTATCGTCAATGGGCGGAGGAATTTGCCGAGAGCGAAGATACCGCGTGCAAACAGCCAGCGCGATATGTAGTTCCGGTCTGAAAGATACCTGAAGGCCGGTTCGGAGATATTTGACATAATCTTCTCAAACCCGTACAGGTCGCTGGCACGCATAAGTTCCTCTCCCGTATCCGGATCTATGACTACAAAATCGCCGAAACCGAACTCACGGCCTATGTATTCCGACAAATCGTGGGTAAGTGTCTTGGAAGTCTTGACCACGAATCCGACACCAAGTTTCTCAGCGACTTCACGCATACTTTCCTGCGATGACTGCAATATAAGCGGCATCGTAGGATTATCCTTCCGGATATAGTCGCACAACACTATTCCGGCATCAAGCCGTTCGCTCTCAGGCGGGTCATCACGGTGCATAACGAAACCGATGTCGGATATTATGCCAAGTATGTTGTTCCTGTAACGTTCATACAGTTCAAGAGCCTCATCGTAGCAGGTAGCCATCAGTATCTTAGGTCGCGAACGTTTTCTAAGAATCTGCTGCTTTTCGTTGAGAGCATCACGTATTGACTCGCTGTTCTGCTGCAGGACAAGCTTGTACAGCATCGGCAGGTACGTCGAATAATACCGCACGGAATCCTCTATCAGCAATATGGCACGGACACCGGACTCCAATATATCCTTATCCGCATTCATCTTGTCCTCGAGCATCTTGATGATAGTCACAATCAGGTCTGTCGAGTTGTTCCAACAGAAGAAATAATCTATTGCCGAAGAAGCGTGATCCTGTACACGATTGTAAATCTCGCGGGAGAAAGTTGCCAGCAGTACTATAGGGGTATCCGGTGACAGCCGCTTCATCTGTACGGAAAAATCAAAGACATCGACCTTGCCCACATTGTACATGGTGATGACCAGGTCATACGTCTCGCCGCAGTTCATAAGTTCCAGAGCCTCGGCAGTTGTCTCCACACGATGGAATTCAGGAGGATTACTCAGATTCAGATCCGCATAATCCTGGGCGATACGGCTTTCTATACGACCGTCTTCCTCAAGCGTATAGCTGTCATAGTTATTGCAAACCAGAAGAACCCGGCGGATTCTTCTGGTCATAAGTTGTGTGTAGTCCGGTTCGTCCCGCGTCATATCAAACCAGACCCTGATCTACCATTGCATTGGCAACCTTTATGAAACCTGCTATGTTGGCACCCTTCACATAGTTGATATAGCCGTCCTCCTCAGTACCATACTTCAGACAGGCGGCGTGGATGTCGGCCATTATACGGTGCAGTTTCTCATCGACTTCCTCGGATGTCCATTTCAGACGCATTGAGTTCTGGGACATTTCAAGACCTGATGTCGCTACGCCGCCGGCATTCGACGCCTTACCCGGCGAATAGAGCAGCTTAGCCTTCTGGAAGATGGCGATAGCATCCGGAGTGGTAGGCATATTGGCTCCCTCGCAAACGCAGTAGCAGCCGTTTGCCACCAGTTTCTCAGCATCGGCAGCCTCAATCTCGTTCTGAGTGGCGCAAGGCATTGCAATATCACACTTGATACCCCAAGGACGCTGTCCCTCAAGATACTGTGCATTAGGATACTTCTTCACATATTCCCTGATACGTCCGCGAATGACGTTCTTAAGCTGCTTTACGTATGCAATCTTCTCCTCGGTGAATCCCTCCGGATCATAGATTGAGCCGTTGCTGTCCGACAGGGAAACGACCTTTGCGCCGAGACGCATAGCTTTCTCCGCCGCGTGCTGTGCCACATTTCCCGAGCCGGAAACCAGCACTGTCTGACCCTCGAAACTCTTGCCGCGTGTGGCAAGCATGGCCTGTGCAAAATAGCAGGCGCCGTAACCGGTAGCCTCAGGACGCATAAGGCTTCCGCCCCAACCCTGACCCTTGCCGGTATAGGTACCGGTCCACTCATCACGCAGACGCTTGTACTGACCGAACATAAAGCCTACCTCACGGCCACCGACACCTATATCACCTGCAGGAACATCCGTATTTGCGCCGATATGACGGTACAGCTCATTCATAAAGCTCTGGCAGAAACGCATTACCTCTGCATCGGACTTGCCGCGCGGACTGAAGTCAGAACCTCCCTTGGCGCCACCCATAGGCAGTGTGGTGAGGCTGTTCTTGAATGTCTGCTCGAAAGCCAGGAACTTCATGATACTCAGATTTACGCTTGAGTGGAAGCGGATACCGCCTTTGTACGGTCCGATAGCACTGTTCATCTGTACACGGAAGCCACGGTTCACATGAACTTCCCCCTGATCGTCCATCCACGGGACACGGAACATGATGACGCGCTCCGGCTCGACTATACGCTCCATAATTTTCTGGTCCTTGAGATAAGGATAAGCCATGATGTAAGGAGCGACGCTCTCTACAACCTCGCGTACCGCCTGATGGAATTCTTTTTCACCCGGGTTCTTGGCTATCACGTCAGCCATGAAACTCTCAACGTAATTCTTTGTCTGATTGTCCATAATATCCTGTTTCTAATATAACATTTTTCCGTCATTTCAACAGATTTCATATTAATCTGTCATTAAAAACCGCCGCAAAGTTACATTTTGTCATTAATATATCCAAAAAACCTGCAATTTTTTCACATTATCCATATCCGGTGCCCTGCATTACCCCCAAGCACGCCCGCATCACGGTCTTAACGGATTACGGTCTGAGCTGAACCATTCAATAAACCGGCCTATCCCATCGTGCAGCGATGTTGAAGGACGATACCCTATCTCTTTCTCCAACAGCGACGTATCTGCGTATGTCCGATACACATCACCTGGCTGCATAGGCAGGAAAACTTTCTTTGCCTCCTTGCCGAGGGCATTCTCAATCTCACTTATAAAGTCCATCAGCCGCACAGGGCTTGAGCACCCTATGTTATATATCCTGTACGGAACGCCATTAGGGCATTCCGAAGCCACAGGCCGATGGTCTATCACCCCGATTGTGCCATTGACTATATCATCAACGAAAGTAAAATCGCGGCTCATATCGCCGTTGTTGAACACTTTGATGGGATTGCCCGCGCTGATAGCAGTGGCAAAAAGCATCGGGGCCATGTCTGGACGACCCCACGGGCCATAGACAGTAAAGAAACGCAGTCCTGTAGCAGGGATTCCGTAAAGTTTACTGTATGCGTGAGCCATAAGCTCATTCGACTTCTTGGTGGCGGCATACAGGCTGACAGGATTATCCACCTGATCGGATTCGCGGAACGGCACCCTGTCGCACATCCCATAGACCGAACTGGACGATGCATACACCAGATAACCCACACTGTAATTGCGGCAGCACTCCAGAATATTCATAAATCCCACCAGATTGCTGTCAAGATATGCATACGGATTGGTTATGGAATAGCGCACACCCGCCTGGGCCGCGAGATTGACAACGATATCAAAATTCCCCTCCCTGAAAAGCGATGACAGCGCATCACGGTCTGCCAGATTCATTCTGACGAAGCTGTAATTCGGATAAATGGAGCTGACATGTCTCTTCCCGTCAGAAAAGCCGGCATCTGAAGAGACTCCGCATTCCTGCAGCCGTCCGAGTTTCAGCCTTATATCGTAGTAGTCGTTTATGTTGTCAATTCCGACCACTTCGTCACCACGCTCCGCCAATCTGCACGCCAAAGCCGACCCGATAAAGCCGGCAGTTCCGGTCACCAATATTCTCATAGCAAAATCATTTTCTCAAAACACATCATATTCATTATTCTCCTGCCGCGTTACAGCCATACATTCCATTTCAACCAGCCATCCCGGACGGCATACCGGAGCATATACAATCTGCATGGGCATATCCGGAAACCTTCCGCCAAGCATATCCGCAACGGATTTGTAATCAGCAATATCCCTTAAATACACGACCGCATACAGGACATCCCGGAACGAGCTTCCTCCCTCTTCCAGCAGGACTCCGACATTTTCCAGCATACGCTCCGTCTGTCTGAGCACATTTCCCGGATACACCACATTGCCCCGATTGTCAATGCTGGCAGTCCCGGATATTATCACGTGACGGCGGTCTCCGTAGCCGACCACAGTCCCGCGTTCAAAGCTGACCCCGTATTCACACGTCCTGTTCAAATGCGAAGGTGCGTACAGATATGTCATCTGCCCGGGTTTGAGCCCGGCTATGGAATAGGCATCCATCATCACGTATGATGATTTTGACTCCGTCCGGCCTCCGATGCCTGTGCTGGCGATGAAATGGGTATCGCGTGTAAGTCCCTGGGAGCAGAACACCTCATTCCGCGCAGCCACCACACCGGCATAGTTGGCATCTATGTTCTGAACGAAGAACCACGTCCTCACGCAATTGCCTGCAAGTGAGCAGGACATTTCCCCTATCTGCTCGCTGTAGCTGACAAGCAGTTCTTTGGTCTGCTGTTTCGAGTCGTGCCCGGCAACCGTCATTCCTCCCGACCACAGATGGCTGTACCCGCCACGCGAAACTGCGAAAAAACCGTTTCCGATATTTCTCACCTCTGCATTTTCCTGAAGATACGCCAGAAGCGCAACTTTGGAGCCATTCAGAGGCGGCTGTTCCACTATTGATACCGCACAGTTGCGATACCCTGCCAATCCTCGGAGACATTCAGCCTGATTGGCGGCATCACTGATGAAATAGCGTTCAAACACAGGAACTATGCCCTTCATCTCCGCTATCGCAGCTGTATACGCACTCATCAGAGCCCGGAACTGTTCCTCAAAACCTGCAATGGTACTGTCCGGACAGACGGTCAGGCAGCATTCACCGGAGCCGCCCCCCGGCTTGAACCCACGAACGCATACTCCATCCTGTCCTTTTCCCATATCTCTGCGTACTTGAAACGCGCAAAATTAGCAATTTTAAGATTATTTTCAGCAGAATCCATTCCCTTTTGGAGTCAATTGACTATATTTGCTTGTTTTCAGGCCGGATGCACCGGGAATCATTTTTTACAACGGCCTATATCCAACATTGGCAACTATATGGAAAAAGAAAAAAACAACATAAATAATGGACTTCAAATGGAACTACGAGGCCCCGACACAGGAATTGATGGAGGAAGCGCGTGAACTGTCACGCGCTGTAGGAATCAGTCCCATACTCTGCAAGCTTCTCATAGAAAGGGGCATAAAGAGTAAGGAGGAGGCCGAAAAATTCTTCAACCCGCAGCTGAGCGAGCTGCACGACCCTTCGCTTATGCCCGATATGGACATAGCTGTCGACAGGTTGAACAAGGCTATCGAGAGGAACGAAAGGATACTTATCTACGGAGATTACGATGTTGACGGCACCACTGCGGTGGCACTGGTCTATAATTTTCTGAAACGCTATCACAAGAATCTCGACTACTATATCCCCGACCGCAACAACGAGGGATATGGCGTATCACGTACCGGCGTAGACTATGCCTACGAGACAGGAGTGACTCTTGTCATTGTACTGGACTGTGGCATAAAGGCTATCGGGGAAATCGGCTATGCCCGACAGAGAGGCATAGATTTCATAGTGTGCGACCACCACGTGCCCGATGACGAGCTGCCTCCCGCCATTGCCATTATCAATGCCAAAAGGGTTGACTCTACATATCCTTTTGAGCATCTGTCAGGTTGCGGAGTCGGGTTCAAGTTCATGCAGGCGTTTGCCATGAGCAACGGCATACAGTTTCAGGAACTTACGCCATTTCTGGACCTTGTGGCCGTAAGCACGGCATCCGACATAGTCCCTATAATGGGCGAGAACAGGGTATTGGCCTGCTACGGATTACAGCAGCTCAATACACGCCCCTGTACCGGGCTGAAGGCTATGATACACGTCTGCAAACTGGACGGCAAGGAGTTGAACATCAACGACATCATTTTCAAGATAGGTCCGCGCCTCAACGCATCCGGACGTCTGTACAGCGGCAAGGAAGCAGTAGATCTGATGGTGGAGACCGACTACGGCAGGGCACTTGAGCTTGCCATGAACATCAATGCCCACAATGAGGAGCGGAAGGAGCAGGACAAGCGTATGACGGCCGAGGCAAACCAGATTGTAGATACGCTGGAGGGATTGTCAGAACGCCGTTCAATAGTATTGTACAATGAAGTCTGGAACCGTGGCGTAATAGGGATAGTCGCATCACGGCTTACCGAGATTTACTACAGGCCTGCCGTAGTATTGACCAGGACAGGCGATGTGGCGACAGGTTCCGCACGCTCCGTAGCAGGTTTTGACGTATATAAGGCCATTGAAAGCTGCAAGGATCTTCTGGAGAATTTCGGAGGTCACACATACGCGGCCGGTCTGTCCATGAAGGTGGAGAATGTTGGGGAATTCTCCCGCAGATTTGAGGAATTCGTATCAGACCACATCGAGCCCGAACAGATAACGGCATCCATCGACATTGATGCCGAGTTGGGATTCAAAGACATTACGCCTGAATTTTTCAGAGACCTGACACATTTCCAGCCGTTCGGCCCTGATAACCACAAGCCGGTTTTCTGCACCGGAAATGTGTATGATTACGGAGGCAGCAAGGTGGTAGGACGCGGGCACGAACATATACAGCTTGACCTCATAGACTGTACCAACAATACCCGCAAAGGCATCGCCTTCGGACAGAATGAGTACATATCGCTCATCAAGACAAAAAGTTCGTTCGACATCTGCTATACACTCGAAGAGGACAACTTCCATCCCGGGCACCCCATTCTCCAGATTGAGAACATCAGGCCCGGAGGCAACGGCAGGACAGGGAAATAGACATACAGGATTTTCCACACAACTATGACGTATTCAGAGATACTCCATAAATACTGGGGATACAACGGATTCCGTGGTATTCAGGCTGAAATAATAGAGAGTATCGGAAGCGGACATGACACGCTCGGTCTGATGCCTACAGGCGGTGGCAAGAGCATAACATTCCAGGTACCCGCCATGGCAATGGATGGTGTTTGTCTGGTCATCACACCACTGATAGCCCTGATGAAAGACCAGATCAGCAACCTGCGCCGGCACGGGATACGGGCGGCAGCCATATTCAGTGGAATATCACGCAATGACATCGTGGAGATTCTGGAGGACTGCATATTCGGAGGATGCAAGTTCCTGTACGTATCGCCGGAACGTCTGTCTTCGGAATTGTTCCAGACAAAACTGAAGCATCTGAAAGTCTCAATGATAACCGTCGATGAGGCTCACTGCATATCACAGTGGGGGTACGATTTCCGGCCGGCATATCTCAACATCTCAGCCATAAGGGAAATACTGCCAGGCGTACCCGTGCTTGCACTTACAGCTACGGCCACCCCGAAAGTCGCGGATGACATTCAAGACAAGCTGGGATTCTCCAGAAAGAATGTCATCCGCATGAGCTTCAACAGGGACAATCTGCGGTATGTGGTTCGGGACACGGAAAACAAGGAAAAGGAACTCACCCATATCCTGTCAAGGCTTGAAGGTTCAAGCATAGTTTATGTCAGGAACCGAAGGGAAACCAAAGAGATTGCCGGCAGGCTGAATGCTATAGGAATATCCGCCGAATTCTATCACGCCGGACTTGAACAGAAAACAAAGGATGACAGGCAGACGAAGTGGAGTACCGGAGTCTCAAGGGTGATGGTGGCCACCAATGCTTTCGGTATGGGCATTGACAAGCCCGATGTCCGCTCAGTCATACATATAGATATTCCGGACTCCCCCGAAGCCTATTTCCAGGAGGCCGGCAGGGCCGGCAGAGACGGCCGGACGGCATACGCGGTGCTGCTGTATTCTCCGGGAGACAAGCGTATCCTGAGCAAGAGGGTCAGTGACGCATATCCGGAAAAGGATTTTATACGCAAGGTCTATGACAAGCTGAGTTATTTGCACTGTATGGCTGTAGGAGACGGCAGAAACTGTACATTCAGTTTCTCGCTTGCCGATTTCTGCAGTCATTACTCATTGCCTGTATTACAGACAGACAATGCTCTGCGAATACTTACCCGAATGGGTTACATAGAATATGTGGATGAGGCAGACTACGCCGCATCGCTTCTGCTGACCACCACGAGAGAAGCGCTTTATGAGCTCAGGCATAACGACAGTACCACAGACAGGATACTCAGCACGATACTGCGCACATACAGCGGAATCTTCACGGAGAAGGCTTTTCTGGACGAGAAGCTGATATGCGACAAAGCGGATGTCAGTCAGGATACGCTGTACAATACCCTCACCTGGCTGAGTAAAAACGGGATGGCCAGCTACATACCGGCCAGACGCACGCCCCTTATAACATGGAAGCGGGAGAGAGTAGAATCTTCCAGACTTAATTTCGACCCGGAATCGTACGATTTCCGCAAGGAAGAATACAAGGAGAGAATCAAAGCCATGACAGACTATGCCACCTGCAAGTGTGGATGCCGTAATGAAATGCTTCTCAAATACTTTGGAGAAAATCCACAAGGGCCGTGCAAGCAATGCGACCTGTGTCTTTCTACAGGCAGGAATATTCCTGACAAGGAAGAATCAGACAGAATCAGACAGGATATCATAAAAGCACTGGCCAATGCTCCGGAAATGCAGGATTGCATATATACACTGCCTTATAAGAGAGAAGATTTGGAAGCCGTGCTGCACCGTATGTTCGATGAGGAAGAACTTGAAATGCAGGGAGATTCGATTGTCGTAAAAACCAGATAAGCCGTATGAATCCGTCAAAGACAATAATTGCAGGGCCCTGCAGTGCAGAGACAGAGCGACAGGTTATGAATACCGCAAGAAGTCTTGCCACTGCCGGAATAAGTATTTTCAGGGCCGGTATATGGAAGCCGCGCACAAAGCCCGGCCAATTCGAGGGCATAGGCACACCGGGGTTGGAATGGTTGCGCGATGTCAGAGAAGAGACAGGTATGAGAGTCACGACCGAAGTCGCCAATTCCAGACACGTGGAAGCGGCTCTCAAGGCTGAAATTGATATTCTGTGGATTGGAGCCAGAACAACTGCAAACCCGTTCGCCGTACAGGAAATAGCCGACAGTTTGAGAGGTTGCGGCATACCTGTTATGGTCAAGAATCCGATAAATCCTGACATCGAGTTATGGACAGGTGCCATAGAACGACTGCAGAATGCCGGCATACGGATTTTTGCAGCAATACATCGCGGTTTCTCAACATACGGAGAACAGACATACCGCTATGCTCCACAATGGCAGATTCCGATAGAGTTACGCAGACGTATGCCATCATTGCCTATATTATGCGATCCGAGCCATATGGGAGGCAAGCGCGAGCACGTGCTACCACTTGCCCAGGCCTCATACCAGATGAACGCGGACGGCCTGTTCGTCGAAGTGCACTGCAATCCGGACGAAGCGCTCAGCGACTCCCGGCAGCAGCTTACGCCGGATATGTTCATCCAACTATTGGAGCAGCTGAGGCAACATAAAGTTCCCGACTCCGCAGAGACCGGCAATCTGGCCGGTTTCCGCAACCGCATTGATGGCTGTGACCGCCAGATAGTGGAAATCCTTGCCAAGCGTATGGATATAGTAAAGGAAATCAGTGCCTATAAAAACGAGCACGACCTGACAGTGTTGCAGTCCGAACGTTACAACGATATAATCAACAATCTCATACAGGAGGGGAGAAAGTTCGGACTGTCTGAAAATTTTGTCAAAAACCTGTTCGGGATGATACACACGGAAAGTGTGAATCTGCAATTATCTGCAATTCAGAACCATAAACTGTAGTAATTTCAAGTAATAATTTGTCTAACATATAGAAACTGTTTGGAAGTTATGAGAAAAAGTACTTTTATGTTCATTATCGCTACTATAGCACTCACCCTTATCTCTTGTCAGAAAGAACCGGTCAGAGTAGCCTGTGTAGGAGACAGCATTACCTACGGGCACGGCATTGCCGACCGCGGGCATGACACATACCCGGCCATACTGGACTCTCTTTTAGGAGACGGGTACGATGTCCGCAATTTCGGGATATCAGGACGTAACCTGATAAACCGGGGCGACTACCCGTATATGAAAGAACAGATTTTCCGGGATGCACTGGATTTTATGCCGGACATAGTGACAATTGCACTGGGGACCAATGACAGCAAACCTCAGAACTGGATATTCAGTCAGGATTTCAAGGACGATATGAAACTTATGATTGACAGTTTCAAGGCACTTGAGCCAGCCCCCGAGATATGGCTATGTCTGCCGACACCGGCAATGGGACACGCCTGGAATATTAACGACAGCATAATCAGCAATGGAGTGATTCCATATATAAAAGAGGTGGCTGAAGAACTGGGGTTGGATATAATTGACTTGAACACTCCACTCCAGGCAAGACGCGACTATTTCCCGGACACGATACACCCGAACGAGGCCGGTCAGGAGGAAATTGCCGGAATAATCTTCAACGCTATCAGGAATTCCAGAAAAAAATAAATTTCCACAAAAATGGATACGATTCTTAAAATTGAAAATGTCTCAAAGACCTATACCGGCCACAAGGCACTGGATAATGTCTCTATGGAGATTGGGCGGGGCACCATCTACGGGTTGCTCGGTCCGAACGGTGCGGGCAAATCCACACTGATACGCATCATCAACAGAATCACATTGCCGGACTGCGGCAAGGTGATGCTGAACGGACATGAGATTACAACTGAGGACATTATGAAAATCGGTTACCTGCCGGAAGAGCGTGGACTGTACAAGAAGATGCGTGTGGGTGAACAGGCGGTATTCTTCGCACGTCTGAAAGGACTGGACAGGACGACTGCACGTAAAAGACTGATGGATTGGTTTGAGCGTCTGTCCATCACAGACTGGTGGGACAAGAAAATAGAAGACCTCTCCAAGGGCATGGCTCAGAAAGTACAGTTTATATGCACAGTAATCCATCAGCCCGAACTGCTTATCTTCGATGAGCCGTTCTCCGGATTTGACCCTATCAACGCAGATTTGCTTAAGCGTGAGATACTCAGGCTTCGCGATAACGGCGCAACCGTTATTTTCTCAACCCACAATATGGAATCCGTTGAGGAAATCTGTGACAGTATGACCTTAATCAACAAATCAAGGAACATTCTGTCCGGCTCAGTAGAAGAGATAAGGCGCAAGGCAGGTGCCAACATCTTCCAGATTGTTTTCAGTGACATGACCCGCCCGCTTGCCGAAATCACAGGCAATAAGGCCGAATGCATAGGAGAATCCGAGAGCATTATCGGAGGGTTCACCCAGCAGAAAATCCACATCGCCTCCGATGATGATGTTCACGATGTCATAGCAGCTGTCAATGACAATTGCCGCCTCCGTTCATTCCAGGAGATCGTTCCTACAATGAACGACATATTCATCCGTGCCGTCAATGATCAATTGTAAACAACTCAAGTTCCGCATGAGAAACTTGAATAAATACATACTATTATGAGTAGAATTGGAATTATCATATCACGTGAGTTCAAGGAGAGGGTTCAGAAGAAATCCTTCATTATTATGACAATACTCACACCTGTCCTTATGATAGCACTCGGTGCCGCACCCACCCTGATGATGCTGCACAGCACAGGTGACGCAAAACAGATAGTCGTCGTAGACGATACCGAAGGCGCTTTCGTAGGCCGCGCTCTGAAATCAGGGTCACTCGTCAGTTTCCAATTGTTGGAAAACATGACCAGACAGGAAGCTATCGTGGCATATAGTGACGAGGACAAAGCCTTCGGTATCCTGTGGGTAGGCCGGGACTTTGTCAGACATCCGGACAATGTCAAGCTTATCACCAACACATCATCCTCCGTGATGATTGAGGAAGAGATATCCGGCCAGTTGTCCGACATACTGAAAGTGGCAAGACTCCACGAATACAATATCGACAACATTGAGCAGATTCTTGCCGATGCAGATGTAAAGGTATCGCTTGCGACAATGAAGAATGACGGCAGCGGAGACGACGGGAATATGGAACAGATGTCATCGGATATAGCGACAATGATAAGTCTGGTATTCGGAATGATGCTCTACATGTTCATCATAATCTACGGCCAGCAGGTTCTGGCCAGTGTCATCGAAGAGAAGCAGAGCCGCGTACTTGACGTAATGGTCACCTCCTGCACACCGTTTGAGATGATGATGGGCAAGATTCTTGGAATAGCAGCCGTAGCGGCCGTACAGGTGGCCATCTGGTGTGTGCTGATATCATTCGCAAGCCAATTCCTCATACCGATGATTCCTATGGAGGAGATGGAGAACCCTGCATTCGCATCTACCATATCCACGACATTCGGAGATATATTCTACATACTGAAGCTGTTTGCAATGCTGCTGCTCTACATCATAGGAGGATTCCTGCTTTATGCCTCACTGTTCGCCGCTGCAGGCTCGGCTGTTGATGTGAATCAGGACGCGCAGCAGTTCAACACGATAATTATGCTGCCGATAATACTCGGACTCATCGTGATGATGTCTGTATTCAATGACCCGAACTCACCCATGGCACTGTGGTTCTCGATAATACCGTTCACCTCACCTATAGTGATGATGGCACGTATTCCGTTCGACATACCATTCTGGCAGATTGCCGTATCACTGACAACACTGTACGCATCTTTCATCCTATCCACCTGGATAGCGGCAAGGATTTACAGAATCGGAATATTCATGCACGGCAAGAAACCGTCCTGGAAGGATCTCGGTTCGTGGCTCAGAACAAAATAACAGATACTCCGGCAAGCATGAAATGCGGACTCAGACAATTGGCAATCCTTTCATTGTCCATCCTGACCTCAGCCTGTCACGACTCAGGGAACCGGGCTTCCGATAACATTCTCGAATATCCGGAATTCATTACCGTAAGTCTGGAAGGGCAGGATTGCATCAGCGCGACAGTGATGAATCCCTGGAAAAAGGGCAGAATACTGCACTCATATATATTGTGCGGAAAAGACAGGAATGACAGCATTTCCTCACGCGGAAAAAGTCTGGTTCACATTCCCCTGCAACGTGTCATCGTGATGAACAACAGCCATTGCAGGCTATTGTCGGAATTGGGCATCGCACACTCCATAGCCGGAGTGTGCGAATCCGGATACATATCCGACCCTGTCATATTGGCCGGAATCAAGGACGGGAGCATAACAGACTGCGGCAACAGTATGTACCCGAGTATAGAGAAGATTATAGAACTGCACCCGGATGCAATCCTGCTGTCTCCGTTTGAAGACAGCGGATACGGTCAGCTGGAAAAACTCGGCATCCCATTGATAGAATGTGCCGACTATATGGAGACCTCGCCGTTGGGACGTGCCGAGTGGATGAGATTCTACGGATTGCTGTTCGGCGTAGGAGACAAGGCAGACTCCCTGTTCGAGAGTGTGAGTTCCAGCTATACAGGCATAAAGGAAAAAGCATCCGGATATAGTGCAAGACCCAAAGTCATGCTTGACACCAAAGGAGGTGCGGCCTGGTATATGGCAGGTGGCAGGAGTACTGTCGGACAGCTTATATCAGATGCGGGCGGCGAATACGTTCTGGCCGATGACAATCATCCCGGTGCAATTCCACTGTCATTTGAATCTGTATATGAGAAAGCCTCCGATTCAGATATCTGGCTGCTTAAAAACAGTATGACAAAAAATCTCACGTATGCTGCACTTGCACAGGATTTCCAGTCATATTCGCGTTTCAAACCATATCAGACCCGCAACATCTGGGTCTGCAATGTATACGAGACCCCCTATTTTGAGATTACTCCATTCCACCCGGAGCTGCTGCTGCAGGACTTTGTCTCAATATTCCACACAAACGGCACTGACAGCGTCCGTTTCTATGCCCCCATGCAGGAATAGGGAATCTGACTACACACTGATTCTGGCTCTGATACGTTCCCTCACCTCAGCCCTTTTGTCTCTGAGATATTTTGCCCCCGGAATATCGTAGAACCTGTACATCCTTATATATATCAGCATTGACACCAGGAAATAGGCTCCGGACTGTATCCAAAGGCATACATACTCCCGTTTGACATCCACAAGCGAGGCTGCCATGCCGGACAGTCTGACAAATCCGTTGATACCGAATGTTGAGGGGAAGCAATACGACAGACCCCTCCAGAATCCGGGGATGGCAGACGATGGCCAGGAAATTCCCGACATGAAAAGTATAGGCACCGATGCAAATACAAAGAGCAGGAAACAGGACTCACGGTCTCTGACAAAATAAGAGACTGTTATGGCAAAGAATATACAGGAGAGCAGGAGCGGAACCATGAACAGCACCAAATCCATAGGCTGCCACAACTGGGGCAAATCAAACATCAGTGGAACCAGGCACAGCACGTACAGGCTCACGAAGGCATAAATCAGGAAATAACACAATCCCTTACCAAGCAGCACCGCCATAGGGTTCTCATAATGACTTGACAGAAAAATCACACCTCTGCGGCGACGCTCGGTCTCCGTTCCTGCAAGCATCGATATGCCGAGAACCAGAGTCTGTTGGATTACGACAATCAGCACAGCCGGGATTATGAAAGAACAGAACCCATTCTGAGGATTGGCCATTGCCACATACTCATAGCTGATAGGCTGGACCGTATTTTCCTTCTCAGCATTGGAACGTCCTGACAGACGGGCCATCTTTATGTCCTTGTTCATTGAAAGCGACACCTTGGTACATCCGCTCAGCAGAGCCTTATAGTAGAGCATACCGCTCATATCGCAATACAGATTAACCGTACTCTGCCTCCCCGCAGCCACTTCCTTGGAAAACTCCTTAGGAACGTGGATAAGCCCGTATGCCTTGTGCTTCCGTATCAGTTCACGCGCTTCCTCCATATCGGAGCAGTACGATATTATCTTCAGGTCGGCAGTAGCATCGGACTTACGCAGGAATTCACGGCTCAATGACGAACGGCACTCATCAACGGCAACGACAGGCACTTCGTGAACCACCTCATTGCTATACAGATATGCATACAGCAGAGGATAGCCCATAGGGACTATGAAAAAGAATACCAACGCGCCGACATCGGTAAAAGCCTTCTTCAACTCACGCAGTGCAACCTCAAATATGCTTCCAATGAACTTTTTCATAAGAATCAGTATGTATATTCATAGTGCAGTGCCGCATGTTTGAGAAGCCTCAAATCTATCAGAGGCATCAATGCAAAACCGAGCAAAGCCAAGTAGAACCAGCTTGAATAATGGATAGGCAGGCCATCCAATGCCTGATCTACATATATCAGGAAATAATACCTCAGAGGAAAAAGATATGACAAGGCCTTTAACGCCGGTGGCATCGCCATAACGGGAAAAGAGAAGCCCGCAATGGGAATTGACAGGACACCCCACAATGTAGAGAGGCTGAGAGCCCATCTGAGCGAAGGAATGGCCGAGCATATAAACAGGGCAAAGCCCTCCGATGCAAGCACCAGCAATACCCCGGCAAGTATCATTGGCCAGATGGGATTATTCAACGGAAAAGCCAGATACCCGTAAAGCCATATCTGTGCCCCGCACACCATAAGACAGAACACGAGGGTCTGGGGAAGCAGTTTACCTGCAACAGCCACATAGACATTGCCCCCGGCCATTTCCATCCACGCCTTGGAACTTCCGTCTTTCAGTTCCGTATGTACGGAAAATGCCGTAACCAGCATTATCATAAGCATTATCACTGCCGGTATGAGCGTATTGTTCAGATATATCGAATAACTCAGCCACGGATTTCCTACAGCACGCATATCCATTTTTATAGGTTGTAGAAAGCCCATCGCCTGATCCATGGTATATCCCCTTGCCAACAGCATTTCCCGTCCGACACCCGCCGAAGCGTACTCGGACATCATTGTCATATCCCGGTACAACAGCGATGCCGGTACCAGATATGCGGCATTCGTATAGAATGACACCTTAGCCTGCTCAAACCTCTGGGCCTTCTGCGTCGTTCCTTCCGGAATATAATAGATACCGTAAATCTCACCGCGCTGCATGGCATTCCTGGCATCGATGAAATTGGGATACTGACTGACTATCTGTGTCTGCTGGAACGAGTCCAGATTACGGAGTATCCTTCTCGTCACAGCGGTATTGTCATCATCGACCACACCGGCAGGGAGATTCTGCGGCAAACCCTCCTTCATCAGACTTGTGAAATAGATGAAGCAGAACAACGGCGCCCCTATCATACACAGCATATACAGCGGACGCTGCATCATACGTACGACTTCCCTCCGCGACAACCTGTATATCCTGCTCTCCTTGAACTCCATATCAGCCAGCGTGTATTATTTGCCGAGCAATGCCGTCATGCCGGGACGCAGGCCATCCACCTTGGATACCGGCACTCCCCTTACCTCGAATGTCTTCAGGTCATACTGTCCGCTGGCCTTCGTTGCCTTCCACGCGGCATACGACCCCAAATCCTTTATATACGTAATTTCCACATCGGCATACACATCCAATGCCGGAATATAGGCACTCTGCACACTGCCCATAGTCAGTTCCTTCAGCCTGTCCTCGCGGACGTTGAATGAAATCCACGTCCTGTCCATCACGGCGATGTTCATAACCGGTGCGCCAGTTCCAACCAGTTCGCCTACCATCGGGAATATCTCACTGACCTCACCATCGTCCGATGCCAGCAGGAATGTCTCGTCAATATAGGAGCTCACCTCTGCAACAACGCCCTCGGCCTGATGCATCTGGGCCGCTGCCATAGCCTTTATCTCCTTCTCGGCACCATTCTTCGCCATTGTATATTGGGCGAGTGCAGCCTGCTCCGTAGCAACCGCAGCATCATACTGGGCTTTGGCCTCATCGCGTTTCTGCTCACTCACCACACCCTGGTTGAACAGATTCTCCACGCGCCTGTATGATTTCTCCATTATCTCCAGCCCGGCCTTCGCCTTCTGCCATATCTCGTAAGTGGCCATCACCTCCTCTTCACGGGCACCCTTCTGTGCCTTCGCGTTCTGAGCCGTAGCAGCCACACGTACGGCCTCAGCCTGAGCCATCTTGGCCTCTATGTCGGGAGCCTCAAGTACAGCAAGGGTATCACCGGCCTTTACACGCTGCCCTTCCGATACCCGCAACTCAAGAATACGGCCCGGCACCTTGCTTGACACACGATACTCACTGGCCTCAGCCTGACCCTGTATAAAGTCAGCCTCCTCACGATGGAACGCGATTACACCGACCACGCATACAAGTATGATTATCACCACAAAAGAAGTCAACGCCAAAATGATATTGGCTCTTTGAGCTTTATGTTCCATAACGATATTGATTTTTTTAATTATTCCACATTCCTGTTGCCTTGCGCAGATACACATTGGCCATTATCCTGTCAATACGTGCGTCTATCTCCTCCGAACGCGCCTGCATCCAGGCTGTCTGTGCCTGCATTACTACAGAGGACTCAAGAACACCCTCGCTGAAACCGACATTGGCCATACGCAGGTTCTCTTCCGCATTCTCCATATTCTTTCCTGCCATCGCCAGCCTGACTTCAGCCTCATCTATCTTCTTCTCATATTGGGATACCTGCAAGGATATTTTCTCCCGGGCATCGTCCAGCTGATACTTTGCTATCAGCGCATCAGACCTGGCATGTCTCACCTTGTTCATACCTTCCCCGAAATGGAACACCGGGACTCTGGCAACGACACTGACATTCCACAATCCGTGGAAGCTCTTGTCAAAACCGTTTGACAGATTCGGATTAGTCAGGACGTAATTGCCCATAACGGCCAGTGCCGGCAGATAATCAGACTTGACTATCTTTGTCTTCTGGTCATACATCTTTACCGCGAGACGGAGGCTCTTCAGTTCCGTACGGTTTTCCTCTATATCGCTGACGGTATATTCCAACGGCCTGATATCATCATCAATGACTATCCCGTTCTCATCGGCAAGTGTTATATCACTGTCTATCTCAAGTCCGCAGAGCTGACAAAGCAGCATCTTTGAGAGTGCCAGACCATTCTTTGCCTTGACCTGAATCATTTCGGCCTCATTCAGCTTTACTTTAACCGAAAGCTGGTCAGACATGGTGGCCACGCCCTCCCGTCTCATTTTTTCCACATCCGAGTTCAAATTCTGCAGAAGCCCGACATACTGATCCGCCAGTTTCAGCTTGGCCGCAATCGATACAATCTGCCAGTAAGCCTCGTCCGTAGTAACGATTATCTTGCCTTCCTCCCCCTTAAGCTGGACTTCGGCAAGTTCCTGCGCATAACCGGCAACCTTATTGTAGGCACGTATCTTGCCACCGGCATACAAAGGTTCCTCAAGCGTAACGGCACCGACGAACACATTGGTGACATCAAACTGGAACTTCTCTGCCACCTTCTGACCGATAGCGTTCAACGGCCCTTCTATATCCAGCGCACTGGCCTGACTGATAAGATACCTCATCCCGGGATCCGCAAGCATGGTTACCCAGAACTCAGGGTCAGCCATCATCTGCGTGATGTATTGCTCCATTCCCGAACTGACTGCCGTGCCGATACCTGACAAGGTTGATACAGCCGCATTGTCAAGCATTGATATTCCTTCGCTGTTATGCATATACGCTCCCGTCACCGACAATTTGGGAAGATAGTTCGAACGTGCGGTCTTTCTGTCGTATTCCGCAGCGTTTGACTTCTCCCTGGCGATTGCCAGATTATGGTTGTTCCGGACGGCCAGTTCCCTGCACTCCTGAAGAGACAGGACACGCTGCGCCCCTGCGTTCACACCTGCTGCTGTCAAGGCAAAGACGAGCAACAGGTTTCTGATATATGACCTTACTCTCATACGCAAGATTTTTCTTAATTCAACAGACTGCAAAGGTAGCCATTTTCCAAGACTTGAGATGTTTAAAAAAATATAAAAAAAAGAGAATGCATCAATTGAGAAACTGTATCTTTGCAAAAAATATCAGGTATGAAAACTTTTGGGAAATTCATCATCACTGCACTGCTCATCGCTTTGAGCCAGAATACAATGGCACAGTTCGAGGTCGGACTGCACGGAGGTTATTCCGGCCATTGGATACTTGACACGGCACTGAACGGTAACGAGTCCATACATCCTCACAATGGCTATTACGCTGGAATAATCGGGAGCTGCACATTCAACAATGACATCCTGATTGAGACCCAGATAAACTATGCGTCCAAAGGACATTCTGACATAAGCATGAACGACGGTCATTACAAACGCGACCTGTATTATCTTGACATACCTGTCTTCATCGGATACCGCCTCAACTGGAGACTGAGCCTTATGGCCGGAGCCCAGTTCGGATATCTGCTGCGGGCAAAGAAGAATACCGAAGGTAACGTCATAGACGGCAGAGATGACTGCTATCCCTGCAACGCTTCTCTGGTAGGGCAATGCACTTTCATGTTTACCGACAGGTTCGGCCTGAACGCCACATTCGACTATGCCCTTACAAGGACATTCAACAGACCATATACAAACAACGACGGTAAAATCGAAGAGGATCCGGGACACAATATCGGATTTCAGGTAGGAATCTGCTATAAACTGGAGATTGACTGACTTTCACATCCGGGAGTATGGGAATTCGGACAAGGCACGTCTGCATAGCACTGTCAGCTGCAATTCTTATTCTCATATCAGTGAACCTCTGCATCGGAACAGTGCATATCCCGTTAAAGAACACAATATCTGTACTGACAGGTGGTACCACAGGCAGGGAGAGCTGGGATTTCATCATTCTGCAGTCAAGGATACCCTCCACGCTTACAGCCATATTGGCAGGACTCTCGCTGTCCGCTTCCGGACTTATATTGCAGACTGCGTTCAACAACCCGCTGGCAGGTCCTGACATACTTGGCATAAACGGCGGTGCCGGATTGGGAGTAGCAGTGGTAATGATGCTTCTGGGAGGCATAACCGCAGGGACGGCATCTCCCGGTGGAAGTGTGTCCGTCATTGCCGGCGCATTCATAGGAGCTATGGCAGTTATGGGTATCATTCTGCTGTTGTCGGCACGGCTCAACAGCCCGGTAATGCTTCTCATCGCAGGTATAATGGTAAGCTACCTGACATCTGCAGCCATATCGCTGCTGAACTTTTTCTCCACGGCAGAAGGCGTACACTCATATATGATGTGGGGTATGGGCAATTTCGGAGGTGTCACGCTGGGGCAGATTCCGGTTTACGGAACGGCCACCCTTGCAGGACTGGCCATTGCCGTCTGCCTCACAAAAGCGTTGAACGCCATGCTGCTCGGACAGTACTACGCTGAGAATCTCGGAATCAACATCAGGCGCACCAGAACGCTGCTCCTGATTTCCACGGGCATTATGGTGGCTACCACCACCGCTTTCTGCGGACCTGTATCATTCATAGGTCTGGCTGTACCGCATATTGCCCGTCTGCTTCTGAACAACGGGAACCATCGGAGTCTGATGCCGGTATGTCTGCTGGCCGGAGCCGCTACGGCCCTTCTGTGCAACACCGTCAGCATACTGCCTGGAGACCGCGGTCTGATACCGCTGAATGCCGTCACCCCCGCAATCGGTGCTCCGGTCATACTGTATGTCCTGATAAAAGGGAAGCAGAATATAAGGCAATAGCGTCATCACCCCCTACGGCGCAGGCACTTGTCCATCGTACAGATATTGCAGGTATAAGGCATCCTGCGGACATCGGCTCCTATGCCGATTATGCCGCTTACCGATTTTTCAGGCATCATCAGACAGGACTCGGTCAGAGTCACACCGCAGGGATGACCATCCGGAAACAGGCTGAACAGGAGAGGCTGCTGGGAAACAGACCATCCGCAGTAACCGGGACTGAAACGGTTGGTATATCCCAGACCGCTCTGATACAGGTATTCATGTAAGCGTTTTTCCATAAAGTCGGCAGTGCTTTCAACAATCTGACTGCCAATACAGTCGGCCACATAGCTCTGCAGCACATCGCCACGGTCCGATACAAGCCGCATCCATTGTCTCCAGCCCTCCCCTACCGACCAGACAAAGACGACAAAGCTCCCGGACCTCCGCAACTGTCCTGCAATGACGAGTCCCGTATTGAATGTCACATCACCGAGACAAACATCTTCCTTCCGGCATTCGCCGCCCATAAGTATGTACTCAAAACAGGGATGTACCCATACGCTGGCCTCGTTCAGCAACGACTCTGTCACCCTGCGGGTCTCGTCATCGGGACTGACATTCCTGAAACCCATCGACGAGTAAATCTCTCCGACAGGAATCTCCAACTGCGACAGAAAAATATCACCTGAACGCATAGCTTCACCGCACCTCGCCGAGGAGGAAATTCTTGAAGTCCTGATAGTTCCTGCTGACAGGCACACTCTGCTTGGTACCCTTCATAAATTCCTGCAGACGAGCCGGTATCTCCACATCTCCGCCTGCAATCGCATCGACCTTCTCCTTGAACTTGGCAGGATGCGCTGTCTCCAGGAACACTCCTGTCTCGCCGGGAAGGAGCTGCTCTCTCAATGCGCGGTATCCGCAAGTCCCGTGTGGATCCATCAGATAGCCTGTACGCATATACACCTCACGAAGGGTTTCCTTTATCTGTTCATCGGTATATGCAGCACCGCTTATTCCTGCACATATAGCCTCATGTGAATTTTCATACAGAGCCAGCACACGCGCGAAATTGCTCGGATCACCCACGTCCATTGCATTCGCCAGAGTCTGCACTGACGGCTTGGGAGAATATTTACCGGTTTTCAGATAATTGTAGAAAATGTCGTTGGCATTGTTCGCAGCAATGAACCTTTTCGTAGGAAGACCCATCCTGACACCGAACAATCCGGCTGTGATATTGCCGAAATTGCCACTCGGAACACATACAACGAGATTATCAGCCTTTCCTGCCCTCTTCATCTCCGCATACGCACCGAAATAATAGAATGCCTGCGGCAGGAAACGCGCCACATTGATGGAATTGGCAGATGTCAGTTTCATTGCAGCACCGAGATCTGCATCCATGAATGCATTCTTGACAAGAGACTGACAGTCATCAAATACGCCATCCACCTCCACAGCCGTGATGTTCTGCCCGAGAGTCGTGAACTGGCATTCCTGTATCGGGCTCACCTTGCCTTTCGGATAAAGCACGTAAACGTGTACGCCTTCCACGCCGAGGAAACCGTTTGCCACAGCACTGCCGGTATCGCCCGATGTCGCCACCAGCACATTCACCAACTGCTTTGAATTCCTGTTGAAATACCCTAAAAGCCGTGCCATGAATCTGGCACCCACGTCTTTGAATGCAAGTGTCGGGCCATGGAACAGTTCCAAAGAGTATATATCCTCATCCACCTTCCTCGCCGGAATCGGAAATGACATAGTCTCATATACTATACGTTTCAGCTCATCCGCAGGAATATCCTCACCGAAGAAAGCATCGGCTACCACGTACGATATTTCCTGCAGCGACATTCCGTCAATCTTACTGAAAAAGCTGTCAGGCAGTCTCCTGATATGCTCCGGCATATAGAGCCCACGGTCAGGGGCAAGTCCGCGCACTACCGCATCGCGCAACGTAACGCTGTCGGAATTGTGGTTAGTACTGTAATATCTCATAGTCATCCAATAAACAATGCCATAAAATCAATGCCGCGCATCAGTCCGTAACTTCCTGACTTGCAGGCATCCTCATCAAAGCAAGTTACATCATCGGGCTTCATTCCCGGACGGTATATCAGGAAAGGGACCGGATCCGATGTGTGTGTGCGATGTGCACAAGGTGTGGGATGGTCGGGAAGGACGGCAAAGCATACAGGCTCATTCCAATCCTTTACAGCCTCATAGACAGGTCCTATCAGGCGTCTGTCCAAATCCTCCACCGTGCGGAGTTTCAGACTCACATTGCCTTCGTGACCTGCCTCATCGGGAGCCTCCACGTGTACATAGACAAAATCGTCCGTACGCAGTGCATCCACAGCAGCCTTCGCCTTGTTCCCGTAATTTGTATCAAACAGTCCGGTAGCACCTTCCACATCAATCACCTTCATTCCGGCATAGTGTCCTATTCCCTTAATCAAATCGACAGCCGATATTACGGAGCTGTGCCTGATTGAAGGGAACAGTTCCGGAAGTGTCTTCATCTGGGGACGGTAACCCGGAGACCAGGGCCAGATGCTGTTGGCCGGATCCTTACCCTCTGCCACACGCTTCAGATTTACAGGATGCCCTGCCAGAATCTGCTGGGAGCGCATTATGAGGCCATTCAGCAACTCTGCCGTCGGTTCCGCCTCCGGCACGGAGGCCTTCACCAATAAGGGTTCAAATGGTTGTCCCGGCACATCGTGTGGAGGAATACATACTATGCGCTTGTCGCCACCGTCAATAACCAGCAGGTGACGATATTGTATGCCCTTATGGAAATGCACCCTGTCCGAGCCAAGTTCCTGTTCCAGAGCATCAATCAGAATGCCCGCCTCTTCCGTGGATATATGCCCGGCAGAATGATTCTTTATGCACCCGTTCTGCACACAGATTATGTTGCAGCGCATACCCATCTGACCGGGTCTGATGCCGACACCTATATTTGCGGCTTCGAGCACTCCACGACCTTCGAAGACCTTGTTCACATCGTAGCCCAGCACCCCCATATTGGCCACCTCGCTGCCCGGCACGAACCCGTCAGGTACAGTCTTGAGCATACCGGTACAGCCAAGTCGGGCCATCATATCCATATAAGGCTTATGGGCAGCCTGAAGTATGGTCTTCCCCTGAAGTTCCCCGATAGGCCAGTCGGCCATTCCGTCACCAAGAAATATAATGTATTTCATAGCACATCAGATATTCGCAATACTCATGATGTCGGCAAAGACTCCGGCGGCAGTCACGGCCGCACCGGCTCCATAGCCCTGTATCATCATAGGATACTCCTTGTAACGCTCGGTAGTCAGAAGAATGATGTTGTTGCTGCCCTGCAGGTTATAGAACGGATGATACTTGTCAACCTCGCACAGTGATATGCTGCACTTGCCGTATTCCATTCTTGCAACATAACGCCATTTCCTCCCCGCCTTTTCCAAAGCCTTCCTGCGTGTCTCGAACTCATCGTCAAGTTCCGGCAGTCTTGCCCAGAACTCATCAATCGAACCTTCAATAAGCTCATTCGGAATGAACTGCGTTATTCCAATATCCTCCTGTTCCACCCCGTACCCGCTCTCACGTGCCAGAATCACCAGCTTGCGCATCACATCGCGTCCGCAAAGGTCTATCCTCGGGTCAGGTTCACTGAACCCTTTTTCCTTGGCAAGACGGACAGTATCGCTCAGCCGGCAGTCCGCACTCAGAAGATTGAATATGAAGTTCAGCGTTCCACTCAGCACAGCCTCAATCTTCAGTATGCGGTCACCGCTGTTTATCAGGTCATTTATCGTATTGATTACAGGAAGCCCGGCACCGACATTCGTCTCGAACAGGAACTTCACCCCACGTTTGCGGGCCGTCTGTTTCAATGACAGATAATTGTCATACCCGGACGATGCGGCAACCTTGTTGGCCGCCACGACAGAGATATTGTGATTCAGAAAATCGCCATAAAGACCTGCTACCTCCGCACTCGCCGTACAATCCACAAACACGGAATTGAATATGTTCATACCTATTACCTCTGAGCGCAGACGCTCCAGATTGCTCGGTTCACCCTTCTCCAACTGATTCCTGTAGTTCTTGAGTTCTATGCCGTCTCTGCAGAAAATGGCCTTGCTGCCACGCGCTATGCCCACCACGTTCAATTTGAGACCGCGCTCACGCATCAGATTCTCCCTCTGCATACGTATCTGGTTGATAAGGCTGTTGCCCACCGTACCGACACCGCAGATGAAGAGATTGAGCACCTGATACTCCGAAAGGAAGAATGAGTCGTGAATGACATTCAACGACTTGCGCAGAGACTTGGATTCAACTACAAATGAGATATTTGTCTCTGACGCACCCTGTGCACAGGCAATCACATTGATGCCGTTACGTCCCAGAACACCGAACAGCTTGCCTGCGATACCCGGATTCTGACGCATATTCTCACCTACAATGGCAACCGTGGCAAGATTCTTCTCCGCGCGAATCGGGAAAATCTGTCCCATCTCTATTTCCTTGACGAACTCTGCATTCAGGACATCGCACGCATCATCGGCATCGGCATTCCTGACACCTATCGATGTACTGTTTTCCGATGAGGCCTGGGACACCATAAACACGCTTATACCCTTGTTCGCAAGAGCCCTGAATATGCGGAAATTCACACCTATGACACCCACCATTCCAAGTCCGCTCACAGTTATCAGAGCTGTGTCGTCTATGCTCGATATTCCTTTGATGGACTTTGTACCGGCCGGCAGTTCCTTGACAATCACAGTACCTTCCGCTTCCGGATTGAACGTATTCCTGATACGTATCGGGATATTTTTCAGACATACGGGATAGATGGTAGGCGGATATACGACCTTCGCACCGAAGTTGCAGAGTTCCATTGCCTCCACATAACTCAACTCGTTTATCGTATATGCAGTGCTTATCACCCTCGGGTCGGCCGTCATGAAGCCATCCACATCAGTCCATATTTCCAGGACACTGGCATTGAGAGATGCAGCAATAAGCGCTGCCGTATAATCGGAACCGCCACGGCCCAGATTCGTGACTTCGCCCGTCTCCGTATCAGAAGCGATGAACCCCTGCACCAAAGAACGGTGCGGCATATCGCCGAACGTCTCACGTATCAGTCTGTCGGTTTTCTCACCGTCTATGGTATGCCGTCCGCTCTCCGTCTTTATGAATCCGCGTGCGTCAAACAGTTTTATATCATCAATCAGCTGGGCCGCAATGTGCGAGGACAGACGTTCGCCATAGCTCACCACGGTATCAAGCGTACTGTCAGACATATCGTGAATCAGGGAAAGCCCCTTCATTATATTGCCCAGCTCGCCGAACAGCTTTCTGACACTGTTCAGAGCCTTCCGGCGCTTGCCTGCAACGACCACGCCGCGTATCATATCCTCGTGACGTGCGAGCATGGCAGCCAATTCCTGCTCATAATCGGCATCACCGGCAGCAGCCATACGTGCCGTAGATATCAGCCTGTCGGTAACACCGCCCAGGGCAGACACTACGACAATGACATCATCCGACTGTGACTCAACGATTTTCTTAACATTTAGGATACTCGCCTCCGAACCGACGGAGGAGCCTCCGAACTTCAATACTTTCACAGGAACCGCATATTTACATTATCCGGCAAAATTACTCACTTTTGCTCAAACATCTGCACTCGCACGCCTATTTTCCGTCAGCTGGCAATTTCTCCCGTGAAATGTAGTATTTTGTGGCTGTCAATTCCTATATGGATTCCAGATGAATACAGTTTCTTCGACAAAAAAGGCAATTGGGACATTCTCACTGTGGGATATGTTCATCATCATAGGCTTCGTCACAACCAGCCTCATCGTCAGTCTGGTCACCGGACAGTTCTCATGGCTGAGTTTCATCGGTGGCACATTCAGCATATTGTGCGTGATTTTCGGAGCGAAAGGAAATATGCTCAACTTCGTGTTCGGCCTGTCAGGTTCGCTCATCTCAGGCTACATCATGTTCCGTTCCGGCATATATGCGATGGCGGCATTCTACATCCTGTACAACGTGCCCATGCAGTTCGTCGGATGGCACAAATGGCATTCCATACGTCTGAAGCCGGAATCCAAGGTAGTCCGTACACGCTGGATGAACTGGACGCAACGTATAATTATGGTTGCTGTCACGGCTGCGCTGATATTCCTGTTCCGGTATATTCTCAGCAGATTCACCGACGATGCCCAGCCTCTGAGCGATGCGGCCGCAGTATCCGTAGCCATCGTCACGCAGTTCGTACTGGTCTTCGCCTTCATTGAGCAGTGGCTCCTGTGGATAGTGATGGACATAGTGATGGGCATAGTCTGGATTATATCGTGGCGGTTAGGAGTGCCCCACGCGGCTATCCAGTTTGTACTTGAAATGTTTTACCTGATAAACGCTACCAGAGGCATATTCCTCTGGATGAAATTGGAGAAGAGCAATGGCAACGAATAAGGACAAGACTGTTTTCGTATGTTCCAACTGCGGATACGACTCGCCCAAATGGAGCGGGAAATGCCCTGCCTGCGGTGAATGGAACACATTCGTGGAGCAGACGATAAAGGCTGCACCTGCCTCTGCCACTGCAAGGAAAGGCGCAAGCGGCAGCCACGGTGACACCACCAATGCCTGTCCGCACAGGCTATGTGACATTGACACTGGCGATGAGACCCGCATCCCCACCGGTGACAGCGAGCTAGACCGCGTACTTGGAGGCGGCCTGGTACAGGGTTCCATCATATTGCTGGGCGGTGAGCCGGGAATAGGCAAATCCACACTCATCCTGCAGACGGTGATGCATCTGGCAGACAAGAGGATCCTTTATGTGTCCGGCGAGGAGAGCGCACGTCAGATAAAGATGCGTGCGGAACGCATTGCAGAAAACTCCGGCAGTACATCAGATGAGATGATGGTGCTGTGCGAGACCTCACTCGAAGACATTTACGGACACATACGTGAGCAGAAGCCGGAGGTTGTAATCATCGACTCCATTCAGACCATAAGCTCGGAGTATGTCGATTCATCGCCCGGAAGCATCACGCAGATACGCGAATGCGCCGCATCCCTGCTCAAGTTCGCGAAGGAGAGCGGTACGCCGGTCATACTCATAGGACACATCACAAAGGAAGGCAGCATAGCCGGGCCCAAGATTCTGGAGCACATAGTGGATACGGTGATTCAGTTTGAGGGCGACCAACACTATATGTACCGCATACTCCGCCCCATCAAGAACCGCTTCGGGAGCACCGCCGAACTCGGCATCTACGAGATGCGGCAGAACGGTCTGCGTCAGGTCAGCAACCCGTCAGAACTGTTGCTGTCCGACAGCCATCAGGGAATGAGCGGCGTGGCTATCGCCAGCACTCTGGAGGGAGCGCGTTCATTTCTCATAGAGGTCCAGGCCCTTGTCAGCACGGCTGTCTATGGCACACCACAGCGCAGTGCCATCGGCTTTGACGTGAGGCGTATGAATATGCTTCTGGCCGTACTGGAAAAGCGTGTAGGCTTCAAACTCGGACAGAAAGACGTGTTCCTCAACATTGCAGGAGGCATACGCGTCAATGACCCGGCCATTGATCTGGCGGTAATCAGCGCAATCCTGTCGAGCAATCTGGACGTGGCGATAGACCGCACCATAGCATTGGCAGGCGAGGTCGGGCTTTCGGGTGAGATACGCCCTGTAAGCCGTATCGAACAGCGCATCAGCGAGGCGCAGAAACTCGGCTTCGGCCAGATCATCATACCTGAGAACAATATGCACGGACTTGACAAATCAAAGTTCAGCATTGGAATAATCCCTGCGAGCAAGGTCGAAGAGGCTTTCAGGCAGATTTTCGGATAATTATGATAAGGGAAATACAGTTGCGGGTAGAGCCGCAGTACGCATACAATGAGCAGGTACTCAAAGAGACGGTGGCAAAAGAGTGTGCCTGCGACAAGCGCACGATAAATGCCGTAAGGGTGCTCAAGAAGAGCATCGACGCGCGCCAGAGGACTATATATGTCAATCTGACCCTACGTGTATTCGTAAATGAGGAGTCACCGCAGGATGAATTCGTTTCCATCAGTTATCCTATAGTCGATGACAAGCCGCAGGTGATAGTTGTCGGTGCAGGTCCCGGCGGACTCTTCGCCGCCCTGCATCTGATTGAACTGGGATACCGTCCGATAGTCATTGAACGCGGCAAGAACGTACTCGTGCGCAAGGTGGATATTGCCGTTATCACTCGCACGCACAAGATTGACCCTGAATCGAATTACAGTTTCGGCGAAGGAGGCGCAGGTGCATATTCCGATGGAAAGCTATACACCCGGAGCAACTCATTGACTGTCTGCAATATCACAACAGATACGGACGTGGCAGATATCTGCCGTCGGCGTAATACAGTTTCGTCACGCAGGTTGATGGTCGCGGAGTCTATAGCTTCTGTATGTGTCCCGGAGGATTTGTCGTTCCTGCGGCATCAGGACCGCAGCAGATTGTTGTGAACGGGATGTCTCCGTCAGGCCGAAACTCACGCTGGAGCAATTCCGGAATGGTTGTTGAGACACACGTGGAGGACATTGCCAAAAGCGATGGGGAACTGAAAGACCCGCTTGTGATGATGCACTTCCAGGAGGAGCTGGAGAGGCAATGCTGGCAGGCAGGCAATATGCGCCAGACAGCACCGGCACAGCGTATGACCGATTTTGTCAACGGCAAGCTCAGCTTTGACCTGCCCGAAAGCTCCTATGCCCCCGGACTCGTATCATCCCCACTCCACTTCTGGATGCCGAAGGCCGTCACCGACCGTCTGCGGCAGGGATTCATACAGTTCGGAAAGAGCTGCAAGGGTTTCCTCTCCTCCCAGGCCACAATGATTGCCGTCGAGACCCGTACCTCATCGCCAGTCCGCATACTGCGCGATGCAGAGACATTGCAGCACACCACCCTGCGCGGCCTATTCCCCTGCGGTGAAGGTGCCGGTTACGCCGGTGGCATAGTCTCATCCGCCATCGACGGAGAACGCTGCGCCGACTCCGCCGCACAATATATTTGTAAATAAACTAATTATATTTACTAATTTTGCAAAAAATTACGCTTTTATGAATTTTCTGCATAAGATACTGACAGTTTCCTTCTTTCTGTCTTGCCTGGCAGATATAGCTATGGCATCCCCGGTGATGAACGTGACAGAGAAAGGCGATTCATTTCTGATAGAGATACCATCCGACCTGATGGGACGCGTTTTCCTAGTGACAAACCGGCTTCAGAAAGTTCCGAAAGAGCTGAATGATGCAGGCGTGAACAAAGGCATCAATTACCAGAACCAGTCTGTCCGTTTTGAATCGGACCGCAAGCACGGCAAATTATATATCCGGCAGCAACGTACCACGCCGGAGGTCGCCGAGACCGACAATATGGCTCCATCCGTACGCGACAACTACATAGACCCGGTCATTGCATCATTGAAAATCGAATCCGTAGCATCCGACTCCTCTTCCGTGACAATTATGGCAAACAGTCTCTTCAACGGAGAGGAGAATTACCTGAATGACGTGTTCAACAACATCAATATAGGAAGCTCCGCTGACACCAGACTGTCCCGTCTGCTTGACATCAGGTCATTCGGGCAAAGCCTCACAGCCTGGTCAGAGCTGAGTACCGTTGTATATGAGGGGACCGACTATGTAAACATAACGGTAGTGACCACCTGCACCTTGACACTTCTGCCAGAGACACCAATGACAGGCCGTGAGGAGACACAGCGCATAGGCTACTTTACCTCACCTGTTATCAGTTACAGCGATACACAACAGACTTTCAGGGAAAAGAAGTACATAAACAGATGGCGGCTGGAGCCTGTCGACAAGGAATCCTATCTGAACGGAGAATTGTCCGAACCGGTAAAGCCTATCGTATTCTATATCGACAAAGCCGTTCCAGCACATCTGAGGCCCTACATCCGTCAGGGCATCCTTGACTGGAACGAGGCCTTCGAGGCTGCCGGTTTTAAGAATGCAGTACAGGTCTATGACTTTCCGGACAGCTTAGAGGCCGAAGGTGACGATATGAGCTATTCGGTTCTTACATACGCAGCCTCCGACAAAGCCAATGCAATGGGGCCCACAGTCATCGACCCCCGCAGCGGCGAGATATTGGAAGCGGATATAATATGGTGGCACAACGTCCAGTCACGCCTCCGCGAGTGGCTCAGAGTCCAGACCGGGCAGGCCAATCCTGCTGTCAGGAGTCTGGAGATTCCTGACGGGCTGATGGGTGCGGCGACACGTTTTGTAGCGTGTCACGAGACCGGGCACTCCCTCGGACTTCGTCACAATATGCGGGCATCCAATGCCTGGCCGACCGACTCATTACGCTCCGCACGATTCGTAAAGGAGAAAGGAGGTACATCAGCCTCAATTATGGACTACGCCCGTTTCAATTATCTGGCAACCGACAATGATGAGACGGCCGTCCTGTCGCCACACATAGGGCCGTATGACCTTTTGGCTATAGAATGGGGCTATCGCTGGTATCCATCCGAAGATGAGGCACAGGAACAACTCTACAGTCTTCTGGACAACCACAGGGAAAAGGAATATCTGTATTCCGAGGCACAGGATATGCGTACCGTCATTGACCCAAGGTCGCAGAGCGAGGATTTAGGTGACGACGTACTGCTGTCTGCCAGATACGGCATAGAGAACCTCAAAAAAATAGTCCCGAACATCGTTGACTGGACACGCGACGGCAAACCGGGACAGACATACGATGAGGCAGCGGAATTGTACGCGGAGATTATCTACCAATGGAGTCTATATACCTATCACGCATTGGCATATATCGGTGGCTACTACATTGAGAATACTGGAATAGACGACGGTTTGAAGACATTCACCCCTGTCGAGGCAGGCAAGCAGGAAGACGCTCTCAAATTTATCATTGACGAAGTCCTGACCTACCCGGATTGGCTTTTCGGTATTCCACTGACAGAATACACGTATTTTCACCGCAAAACCCCAGACAACATAATAGAGGAACATCCGGACATAGAGCTCCGGAACCAGCAGAACTATATTCTGTGGGATATGCTTGACAACGAGCGAATAATGCGTATGCTGCAGAACGAGCAGGAGAATCCCGAAACCGCATTCACCGCCACACAGATGATGCAGACACTTCACGAAGCAGTATTTGCATCCACCATTGCCAGACGCAATCCAACAATCCAGGAACGTTACATACAGAAATCACTCGTCGATGCACTGATTACAGCCGCATCGGAGAGCCAGGGAGTCAAGATAAACAAATCCATTTCAGACAGATCCCTTGTTGAAATATATGCGGAACGCGGCTTCTGCCGTGAGGACGGCCTATCATCTTCATCGCTTACATCGGACAAACGGCAGATAAGCTTTGGAAGCAGTCAGGCAAACCGTTGCGGAGACGCATTGAGCATAAAGAGAGGAGAGTTGAATGAGATTAAAGCCCTTTGCAAAAAGAGGCTTAAAGGAGCAGACAAGGAAACACGTATGCATTATGAGGATATTGTAATGCGAATAGACACAGCTTTAGGAATAAGATGAGGCAAATTATAACAATTACCACGGTATTTCTTTTCTGTTGTCTGTCGGCCAATTCACAGACCAGAAACATCAACGGTACGGTATCAGATGACGGCGACGTATTGGTCGGGGCTATAGTCACAGCAGGCAATCTGAACGTAATAACCGACATTGACGGCCATTACAGTATGGAAATTACCGACACCATATCATCCTTCTCTGTCTCATATATGGGATACAAGACCAGAACGGTCAGAATCAAGGATAATCTGGAGACATATAACGTTCAGTTAGAGAGTGACAACAGGCAGCTCGGAGAAGTGGTCGTCACCGGTTACCAGAAAATTGACCGCCGGAAGCTGACTGCATCAGTATCGACATTGGAAATCAACGAAGACAACACAGGATCAGTAATCAATATTGATCAGGCGTTGAACGGTCAGGTAGCAGGTCTTTCGTCCGTCACCACATCCGGCGCACCTGGAGCACCGGCCAAGATCAGAATTCGCGGAACAGCGTCCATTAACGGGACGCAGGATCCCCTGTGGGTACTTGACGGAATGCCGCTGGAAGGAACCGACATACCGGCCATCGATGATCTGAAAGACATTGATGACATATATCAGACAAGCATCGCCGGTATAAGTCCATCTGACATCGAGACCGTCACCGTACTTAAAGACGCGGCAGCAACCGCGATATATGGAGCAAGGGCAGCTAACGGTGTAATTGTCATAACTACGAAAAAGGGCGTGGAAGGCAAAAACCGCGTACGTTTCTCAACCAAGCTCACGTACAATCCGAAAATGAGCATATCCCGCCTGAACCTTCTCAATTCCAACGAGAAAACAGCTCTTGAACTGGATTTGCTGGCTTCCGACTACAATTTCCGTTCAAAGAAAGGCGCCGTCTCACAGATTATCTCATCATACGGAGAGACCGAGTCATACAAATCCGGTGGCTGGGAAGCCCTGTCAGATAACGCCAAGGCAGATATAAACGAACTCAGAGGAACCGACACCGACTGGAATGATATTCTGTTCCGTTCCGTATTCAATCAGGAATACGACATCAGTCTGTCAGGCGGTAATCAGAACGCACATTACTACACATCATTTGGCTACACAAATGAACAGGGCAATGTAAAAGGTGTCGGCAACAGACGTCTGAACCTGAGCGTCAAGGGTGATTACCAGTTCGGAGACATATTCAAGATTGGAGTATCCGTATTTGCCTCTGAGCGCAATCAGGACAGTTACGCAACAGATTACAACGGCTTTACCAATCCCGTTTATTATTCACGTCTGGCCAATCCGTATTTTGAGCCGTTCGGAGAAGATGGTACGTACAACTACGATACCAATGTCCAGGGCAAGGAAGACTCAGAACTTGACTTCAACATATTCGAGGAACGCGAGAACAGCCACAACAGGCGCAATGACAGACAACTGATGGCAATAGCCGATGCCGAGCTCAAACTCGGGCAGCAATTTAGAATAACATCCCAGTTCGGAATGCAATATGACAGCTACAGCCAGACCAGATATACGGGTGAAAACACATACGCCACCCGCAAGGAGAAACTTTTCGCCACATACGCCTACCCCGATGGGAAACGTACTTTTCTGCCGGAGGGCGGCATAGACAAGACAACGTCGGAAAACGGCAAGCAATGGACGTGGAAGACAATGGCAGAATATGAGAACACTTTCAAAGGCATACATCAGTTGGAATTGATGTTAGGCAACGAGCTTCGCCATACCGAGAATTCGTCTGTTTACAGTGTAGCGTACGGCTACGATGACCGCACAATGACATCACAGCCCGTCATATTCCCATCAGAAACATCCGCCCAAAGCTATCCGCTACATAAGGAATCACATACTGAAAACGCATTCGTATCCTGGTTTGCCAACGGCTCATATACCCTGCTCTACCGCTACACGCTTGGCGGTAGCATCCGTTTTGACGGCGCGGATATGTTCGGAGTGGCAAAGGAACACCGTTACGCTCCGCTTTACTCCGTCAGCGGACTATGGAGGATTGACAAAGAGCGTTTCATCCAGCCTGCGAAATGGATTAACGGATTCTCCCTACGCGCCTCATACGGACTGCAAGGCAATATCGACAAGAACACATCACCCTACCTCATAGGTACATTTGACAAAGTCACCATACTGCCAGGAAATGTCGAAACAGTCATAAGCACAGAGAATGCTCCAAATCCGTCACTCTGCTGGGAAAAGACATCCAATGTCAATATCGGCACCAATCTGTCAGTATTCGACAATGCCGTCAATATTGATGTCAACTGGTATTACAGGAAAGGTGCGGAACTTATTGCATTACAGATGCTGCCGTTAGAGACTGGATTCTCCTCCACGTCCATCAACTGGGCCAATATGGAGAACCGTGGTTGGGAAATAGCACTTGGAACACGCAATATCAGCAGAAAAAAATTCACCTGGACCACAAATCTCAATATCGGCATCAATCATAACAAGGTTCTGCAGGAGACTGTAGCGGAGAACTCCACCTATCCATCCCGTCAGGGCTACCCTGTGGGAGCTATTTTCGCATATCGTACGGCAGGACTTGATGAATCCGGATATCCTTTGTTCCTCACCTCAGACGGACAGGAAGTCAGTGCTACGGAATTGTTACAGCTGAACAATGCAGGAGCATCCACACTTACAGCTGCAGAACAGCGCGACCTGTACAGCTATATGGGTACAACCGATCCCGTAGTATCAGGCGGTTTCATCAACAACTTCAAATTGGGCCAATGGCAGTTGAATATGATATGGACATTCAATCTCGGTATGAAGGTAAGGGTTCAGCCATCATACTCACCCACATCATACGACCGTGGAATGAATGTCAACCGTGATATTCTGAAACGCTGGACTCCTGACAATACCGATGCAGCCTATCCTACGCTTATGGTAAGCTCAGACAGGCCAAAGGAATATATCCAGTATTCCGAGTACAACCTTTACAGTATGCTTGATATGTGGGTAAAGGACTGCAATTACGCACGTCTGACATCACTGAGACTATCATACAGTCTGCCAGACACATTATTGAGGAAACTGAGGATGACAGACGCATCACTGTCTGTCGAGGCACGCAATCTCTGTGCGTTGTCAAGCAGTTATGAAAACTTCCTTGACCCTGAGACAATGGGCAACCCTTACGCGCAGCCTATTCCCCAATCATTCATTTTCGGCATCAACATTGGATTCTAGACATACGATGAGACGTTTTTCAAATTATACAACAAGTATTGCAATACTGTCGCTTGCTCTAGCGATGGTCACATCGTGTGACAAATTTCTTGACATTACGCCGACAGGCAAAGTCATAGCCCATACCGGAGAGGAATTCCGCGCCCTGCTCACATACGAATACAAGTATATTCCTGAGGACCGCGGACTTGCATCATTCAGAAGCGATGAATTCCAGTTCGACAGATCAAGCACCTCGTCCGAAGATTATGCATCGTTCTTTGATATATGGGCCTGGAACGACACGGCACAGCAATCTACAACGACACAGTTCGGATGGCGCAGATATTATCACGCCATATACATATCGAACTACATTATTGAGCATCAGAATGAGATAACTGATGCCACTAAAAATGAAATAAGCCAACTGGTCGGCGAGAGCTATATGATGCGGGCCTATATGCATTTCCTGCTGGTCAATCTGTACGCCGATGCATATACGGCGTGCAATCCGCAGAATACAAGAGGAATTCCCCTACAGCTTAAAGCCGATGTGAAAACTGTCCCGTCATGCAGCAGCATAGACTCTGTATATCAAAGCATACTCAGCGACATTGACTCTGCGATACAGAATATGAATGTATCCAGTTGGGATTTGGGATTGAACTACCGTTTCAGCATACGTTCCGCAAAAGCCATCAGAGCACGCGTTCTCCTTTATATGGGAAACTGGAAGGATGCGCTCGCACAATCGGCAGAAGTTCTTGAAGAATACGGGACACTGGTTGACCTGACTCAAAAGAACGCGGTTATACCTTGCAGATATGATTCACCCGAGAACATTCTGGCTTTAGAGCAGGTTATGACAAATCTGTATAAAGGTGCAGGACAACCATCAAAGGAACTGGTCAAATCGTATCGGGACGGCGATGGCAGGAAAAGCAACTACTACAAGCAGATTACCTCCAGCAGCACGACCTTGCTTAAGGGAGGAAGCAACGAGTTCTGTTGCAGCATACGCACAGCCGAGCTTTATCTCATAGCGGCGGAATCCGCATTGGAAACAGGCGATACCGCCCGCTCTGTCTCATATCTGTGTTCACTTCTGCAGATGCGTTACAGTGAGAAAGCCTGGAAAGGCGACAAGAACAAAGAAGGCTATGAGTCTGAAATACGCAGGATGAGTGTTCAAGAACTTAGAAACACAATCTACGAGGAAAGACGGAAGGAACTTGCCTTTGAAGGACTCCGATGGTTCGACCTGCGCCGGTGTGGCCGTCCGGAACTGACAAAAACATATCAGAATGAGTCATTCACCTTATATAATAAGGATAGCCGATATACCATTGGATTTCCACCTGAGGTGATACAGGCAAATCCAGGACTGACAAAATGGAATCAATAATCACTAATAACAAACATTTATGAAGAAACATTACTTATTATTACTCGCAGCATCTCTGCTACAGTTGAGCGCAAGAGCCCAGATGCTCAAACCAACTTGGGAAATCACAACAGAGGCACATCAGGATGTCTCCGGTATGAAAATCAACGCACCTGTATCAATAACAGATGACGGAAGCATCTATCAGACCGGAACATTCGACCAGGAGATTACAATCGGTGAAACTACCCTGGAACCTGTAGCCACAAGCGCTTTTCTTGCAAAATACACCACCTCCGGAACTCCTGTATGGGCCATCGCGCTTGAAGGAGCAGCCACTATCACGGCCATTGATGTCGAAGACAGCTATGTAGCAATCGCAGGCGTGTTCGCCGAGGAGGTAACATTCGGTTCAACAGACGGCAATACACAGACTGTCAACGGATATGCAGAGTGCACGGAACAGATTTCAGGCTTTATCGCGACATACGATGCAGATGGAAAGCTTCTGGCAGTAAAGGCTGTCGTCCCGGAAATGAACGCAGACCTGCTGGAAACATTTATGTACTTCCCGGAGCCGAGTCTTGGAGACATATATTTCAGACCGGACAATCTGAAACTTAACAACGGAAGAATCTATCTGTCAGCCGCATACGCAGCAGACAACACCATCGGGGATGTGACCCTGAACGGCAAGGTTATCAACGTGTGGGATTTTATGTATATGGATATCGCAAGTATGGCGATAATTTCACTTGACGCAGCTACTCTTGACAATTGCAAGCTTGAGGCCAACATCGCCACAAGTGAGAATATGGCGTATGACCAGATGCAACCGGAGACAATGAATTTCGATGTTGATGAAAAAGGCAACGTACGTTTCGCATTCATCGGATACGGTAATCTTGCAGTTGAAACATCTGACAACATTTATCCTTTCAGCTTCAGTTATGACTATGAAGGCAACAACGAGCACGGAATGGTGGTCGGAACTCTCCCACCTCCAGCAGATCCTATAATCTGGGAGTCACAGATTGCCGCTACCGATGATACAACCAATCTTAAGAAGATTGTACCTACAGCCCTTGATTCCAAGTACAACTCATACGTAACCGGAACTTTTGACCAGGAACTGACATTTGCAGGAACCACCATCACCCCGAATGTAGCGGTAAACTCATTCCTGGCAAAATATGGCAGCAACGGTACAGAGGAGTGGATTGTCGCACTTCAGGGAGCAGCGACAATCACGACCATTGATACCGATGACAGCTATGTAGCAATCGCAGGCGTGTTCGCCGAAGAGGTAACATTCGGTTCAACAGACGGCAATACACAGACTGTCAACGGATATGCAGAGTGCACGGAACAGATTTCAGGCTTTATCGCGACATACGATGCAGATGGAAAGCTTCTGGCAGTAAAGGCTGTCGTCCCGGAAATGAACGCAGACCTGCTGGAAACATTTATGTACTTCCCGGAGCCGAGTCTTGGAGACATATATTTCAGACCGGACAATCTGAAACTTAACAACGGAAGAATCTATCTGTCAGCCGCATACGCAGCAGACAACACCATCGGGGATGTGACCCTGAACGGCAAGGTTATCAACGTGTGGGATTTTATGTATATGGATATCGCAAGTATGGCACTAATCTCGCTTGATGCCGCCACTCTTGACAACTGCATGCTTGAGGCCAACATCGCCACAAGCGAGAATATGTCATATAACCAGATGCAGCCGGAGGCTATGAATTTCACAATTGACGGTCAGGACATATATCTGTCATTCATCGGATTTGGAAATCTCACACTGACCACAGCTTCAGGCAGTCAGGACTTCAGTTTCGAATACGATGATATTACCGGTATCAACGAGCACGGAGCAGTCATCGCGAATTTGTCAACAGGAGCCAATAAGGTCTATCACGCGACTGCCACAGACAATCTGGCATCATTCTATTCAATATATGATATGGCAGTATGCGACACTCTGCTTATGATTGCGGGAACATACAACAACACTCTGCCTTTCAACAATGAGCTTACCCCAACAGGTCTGAGCGATATATTCGCTGCCGCTATCGACATAGAAAACCTTAGCGTTGTCAAGACTTACAGCAGCAACTATGATGAGGGTGATGACTGCAGAGAGAAACTGTCAGGACTGCTATGTCCGTATTATCCGGACGAGGATTTACTGGCATACAGCGGCTATATTGAGAATATCAACACACATCAGATCAACAGCGGTCTGTATATAATATGTGAAGGAGGGATCTGTGCCGTTATGGACAACGAAAAAGCATTAAGCACCTCATTAAGAGACAATACGGCTCTTATGGTTACAGGTAAAGACGGAAACTATGACGTAAGCAACAAATATATTGTTGTAAAGGAAAACGAGCCTAGTTTCAATGTCTATCACGCCACGGCCACAGACAATCTCGCAAACTTCTACGACATCAGCAGCTTTGAGTGCCAGGAAGATGGAATGGCGTTAATCTGCGGAACCTATTCGAACACATTGCCACTTGACAACAGTTGTGAGGCTAAGGGAGCTTCCGATATGTTCGTTGCCACACTTGAGGGCAATATTGTCCAGGATCCTGTTTTCACCAGCAATTATGATGAAGGCGAGAAGAATGCGGAAGTCTGCACAGGAATCACCTCAGATTTCAAGAATATAATGGCAGCAACAGGATATGTTGAGAACACCGGTGACAGAACCATCGTATTACCTCTTAATCTTGTCATTGAATACGAAGATAAGATTGAGTCCGCAACAGTCGCACTTGAGACCAACACATTAGTCACATCAATTACTGCACCCGATGTCGATCAGGACAACTATGAATATGCAGCCACAACAGTAAAGAACGGCAGTTATATACTTTCATACGGAAATGTTCTTACGGAAATCAATGAGACCCGTCAGGATATCAATTCCGCCAGCAAAGTCCTGATTAACCTTCAAGGTATTGAAGTACCTCAGTACTATCGCGGCATAGTAATCCGTGGAGGTAAGGCATATCTGCAATAACTGTCTTCAACTGAATCACTACATAATGTCCCGGCATAGCTATGTCGGGACATTATAATATATCTATGGATTACTTTACTCCAAACGATGCAAAACATCTGATAAGCCTACGATCGGCTGATAGCCATAAAGGGACTTACGGACACGGCCTGCTCATTGCCGGCAGTTACGGGATGGCCGGAGCCGCACTGATGGCCGCACGTGCCTGCCTGAGAAGCGGCATCGGACTTCTGACAGTCTCCACTCCCGAATGCAATCGCATAATTCTGCAGACAACTGTCCCGGAGGCTATGGTCTGCACAAACGGCGAACGCTGCTGGACGGACAGAGTTGATAACATATCACGCTATTCCGCCATAGCTGTAGGACCGGGGCTTGGCACGAATCCCGACACGGGCAATGTTCTGGCCAGATTGTTGAAGAGTGCATCAGATGCCGGCAAGCAATTGACAATTGATGCCGATGCCCTGAATATAATAGCATCATCCGACCTCTTGGATTTGCTGGAAGGGACAATCATAACCCCACATCCCGGAGAGTTTGACAGACTTCTGAAATGCTGCGGCCAGTCATACGACAAGTCCCGACGTTCAGAGCAGGCATCAGAGTTCGCCGCGCAATACAACTGTCACGTAATTCTGAAAGGCCACGCGACAGTGGTGGCATCGCGCAGGTCAAGCGCATCTGCAATACGTTCCATACGCGCTTTCTGACTGGCAATGCCTATTGACTTTGCAGATATTCCCGGAATATAGGTCAGCACGGCTATCGCACACACCGCGATAATGGCGAACAGACGGTAATTGTCCAATCTGCGCACTGCCATCATAACCGACACTGCAACCATTACAATTCCTGCCGCTATCAGATAGACGCGCGAATCGGTAAGCGCATAAATGTTCACCCTATAGACAAGTCCCCACCAGAACAGCACGAGTATCGGCAATGAAATCCAATGCAGATACCTGTAGAACCATCCGTAAGCGGTTATCTCCGACAGTTCATTGAGCATCCTGCCCGCCACCGCGATTATATAGTAAGTCATAATCATAGCCGCCACGCCACCCAACGGGAGCGATGCGAGCACCAGCGCGCGCACGACATACGCATACAGGATAAGTGTATAGACAATGATTGCGGGAGATACGATGTATTTTGTAATAAAGTGTACAAATGCAGGAGCGCTCATCTGTGCATCCTGTCTCTGATGACTGTCCTGACGCAGACAGAAGAACATCGGCCCTATCAGGAACGGCCCCCACTGGAAGCCATAGCCCAGAAGCTTCTCATCCATATCAAACAGATACACCAATGAACCGAGTACAGCATATACCGCCGCTGTGATAATGGACATCAGAATACCTGTCATCACCACATCAATGACAACAGCCACTGCATTCGCCGAGAACCGGCGGTTATCCCTGACCTGGCCACGGCAAAGGAAAAGCAGCAGGAAGCTGAGCAGCAGTCCGAACCCGTAACCGTATGTGAACACATAGCTCTCCATTTTGAGAGCCAGCACCGGAACCGCCACCAGAACCGAAAGATAATAGAGCCAGCGACACCGCTCCGCAGTCATAAAATTCACAGCGAGGCACACGAACAGGCAAATCGGGAAAAATGCCGACTTGGCGAACAGCTCATCCGCAGACGTGTTGTGACCGGACATCAGTGCAATGACCGTAAAAATCACGCACATCACCATCTCTACCGGGAACCTCACGATGAGTTCGCGCAAGTCCCTCCTTATCTTTTCTATACTGAATTGCATATATTTATTTTTCCACTAATATACGTACAATATTTGTACAACAACAGAAAAAGCGGGAAACAACCCGCCTCAATATGCAAAATGCCGTCAACGTCAGTTTTTTATGATTTTCAGACACTTCTTGAAAAAATTATCTACATTTGCAGTTGCTCAGCTAGCCCGACAATACGTTGCAGGGTGGGCGGGGCAGACATATTGAAGACGTTACTTGACGTTTATCTTCTGGATACAAACTTCGCAACTTTGATTTCAGAAAGAAGATAGCGCAACGGGAGCGTCCACTGGTGGTGACTGTTCAGTCATCCGCGTCACTGTTGTGGCGTGGAGTTTACTGTATATCATCCCTGACGTGGGCTGGCTGCGTTGCTTATCCTTTCTGAAGGGCAGCGAAGGCCTGTATCCGGGATGAGCAAGAGTAAGACTCCCACGTCTTTTTTTGTATCCGTTCGGAAAGGGGTGCGCCGGGCACAAAAACAAGCTAAATGAAAAAAGGTTTTCTCCTTCTCGGCCTCACAGCATTATTATTCTCCGGATGCGGTAGCACTTACCAATATGACATTTTCGGCTCCATTTCAGGAGTCATAACTGATACAGCAGATGGTAGCCCGTTAGAAAATGTATCAGTCACAATAATTCCAGGAGCTGCCAGCATTCTAACCGGTTCCGACGGTAAATTTGAATTTACAGACCTGGAAGAGGGCCAATACACCATCTCGGCCCAGAAAAACGGCTATCAGTCCAACAGAAAAAACATTTCTGTCATTTCCGGTGAGACAGTCAGTGCCAACACTACATTGACAAGAATTCCTGCCAATTGAAATAAAACTTAACAGCATCATAATTTATGAGGAATCCATTTTTTGTATCTATTATGGCGGTACTGGCTGTTGCCTGTGCAAAGCCAATTGAAGAGGTTGACAATTATGGCGACATTGCCGGAATCGTGTCAGACAAAAGCGTCGGTGACCCTATTTCAGTGGCTCAAGTTACATTAGATCCAAGTGGAAAATCCACAGTAACTGGCAGCGACGGTTCGTTTACGTTCACCAACATCAAGACTGGTGATTATACAGTCAAGGTAAACAAGAAAGGCTATAACGATGCTTCAAACAAGGTCTCTGTCGTAGCAGGTTCCAAATCAGAGTGCAACCTGTTGCTGGAACGCATCCCCGCCTACGTTACTGCCGACAAGGATGTTCTCGACTTCGGTGACAATCTGACCCAGACCACATTGTCATTCAACATTGTGAACAGTTCGTATGAGAACCTGTCTTGGCACATTGACTACGACAAGTCAAGTATTTCTTTCGTGAAAGAAATATCACCGGCCAGTGGGACTACACCCTTCGGTAAGACTTCAACCATTGTCGTAACTATTGACAGGGACAAATTGAAAAATGGACCTAACGAATCCACCTTAGTAATTGTGTCCGATAATGGCGAAGGCAGTTCTGAGGTTAAAATCAAGGCCGTAGGAAAAGAGAAGACCTTGGCCGCTCTCAATATACTTAGTGTGACGGATGTTTCCTCAAAGTCTGCTGTAGCGAATGGAGAAATTACGTTTGCAGGTCTTCCGACATACAAGGAACGTGGCTTTGTATATGCACAAAGTCAATATCCTACCATAGAAAGCACCATTCAAAAAGTCACTGTTGCCGTAGATGACAAAAACCAATTCAAGTCATCTCTGATTAACCTTGAATATGGCTTCACCTACTATGTACGTGCATACGCTATAAACGAAGTCGGCACTGCATACAGTACGAATCAGATTCAATTCACTCCCCAAGCTGTTCTGCCGGCAATATCTGTCCGTACTGTTACCGACCTGAATCTGACTGGGCTGACAGTCAAGCTTCACGCCTCGATTGATAATGCAGGTGATCCCGCATATACCGAAAAAGGATTTGTATATAGCACAGTTACTTCAACGCCAACCCTTACCGATGGTTTCATCACTGTCTCCGGTTCAGCAACAGGTTCCTACACCGCGACATTAACCAAGTTGTCTCTTGAAAAGACATATTATGTACGTGGCTATGCAGTAAGCCCGGGAGGTACAGTTTACAGCGATGCCACATCATTCAGTACCAATGAGATATTACCTGTCATCACTACCGACGCTCCTACAAGTGTGGATATCGACAATTTAACGGCAGTACTCCACGGCACAATTACCGATGCCGGAACACCGGCCTACACAGAACGTGGCTTTGTATATAGCACAGAATATGAGGAACCCACAATTTATGACAATAAAATTGTAGTATCAGGAACCGGAACCGGCTCATACGAGTACAGAATGACAAACTTCTCTACAGACAAAACAACATATATCAGAGCATATGCTAAGAACCACAAGGGAACAGTATATGGTGAAACTAAAGTCCTGTTTACTCCTGGTTTCTTGGATAAAGGGGACTATATCGTTCTTGGTACCCTCGGTATTGCAGTGCAAAAAATAGATGTTGGATCAGGTGGTTGGAGCTCTATGAATTCTCTGTGTGAGAACTCAACAGTAGGTGGATATACTGATTGGAGACTGCCTACAATTGATGAACTGGCATCTTTGTATGAATTGAAAGACAAGATAGGCAATTTTAAAGAAGGCTGGTATTGGTCTGAGAAAAATAGTTCTTCGTATTATCATTGGAGAATAAATTTTCGTAATGGTGCGCAAGATTCATATAATTACTACAGTGAAGTCAATGCTCGTGCCGTGCGAACCCTAACCAAATAACAACATATCAACAAACAATATTGTTCAACAATCAAAACAAAACCATTATGAAAAAAACTTTATTTCTTGCAGCACTGACTGCAATTATGGCATTCGCCTCAACTGACATCGCGTATGCACAGTCGAAACAGGATTCTAAAACAGCAAAAAACAGAACCAAAGAACTGGTAAAGGAGGGCTGGTTATGCGAATCCAGTGAAGGAATGCAAGCCAGTTTCGCCTATATGTTCGAAAAAAAGCACAACGGAGATTATCAGGAGTTTGTATCCGACGGTAATGGTAATTCGCTGAATTCCGCAAAAGCAAAAGCAAGGAATAATGCTATCAACGAATATGTAGAGTATTCCAAGAGCATTGTAAAAGCAAGAATAAATACCGAACTGAATGATGTGGCGGGAGAAGAACAGGAAAACTATATCAGCGCATACGAACGCTTTATTGTAAAAGAGCTTCAGGACGGCATTTTTCACGTGGCCGACATAGTTTTGTACAAAGAAGGTTACAGTGCACGATTATACTATCTGATTGACAATAATGCAGCTGAGAAAGCTGTGAGGAATGCCATGAAATTGGCTGCGGAAGAATCGGCTCTTGCTCATAACCACGCAGAGGGTATAAGCAATTTTATCAATTCTGGTCTTGAATCGTTGAAAGATTTCGGAAAATAATGAAACGCTGTCTTCGCTTATGTATGGTGCTCGTGACAACCCTCACGAGTACCATCCTTAATGCCCAAAATGTTTCGGACAATATTAAGCCGCGATGGATGAGTCATCTTCCAAACTCTTCCAGTATCACATACGTTTTTTCTACAACGGTCTCCTCTGGAAGGAATCAGACCGAGCTCAGAGATAAAAATTTAGACGATTTCGTAGCAGATTTAGGGCTTGAAAAGGGTGCAACTGTCATAACGGAATATTCCTCATCAGATTACGAGCATACAATTGGCGAGAATGGTTCAACGGCGAATTTCTCTGAAAGTACCTTTTCCGTTAGTTCTACAATAAAGGGAGAGCCTGTTACATTCAATGCAAAAGTAATAGATGAATATTGGCGTCGCTTGGATTCGGGTGATTATCTGATGACACGGCTTTATGCAAGATCTCCTGTTGACAGTAAGGTTAAATTTGATAATATCGTCAAGACTGATAAATATGGAGGTATCGGACTTTGGCGTTCAGCACTAGTACCCGGCTGGGGACAGATGTATAAAGGGTCGTATGTAAAAGGAGGACTGATTATGGGCGGCACAGTCGCTTTTGTTGGTGGTGCTCTTTATACAGGACTGACCAGACAGGACTATCTGTCAAAAATGGATAATACTCATAATGCATCAACAAAGCAGCAATATATGACCAAGGCCAATAATATGGCTACTGGTATGTATGTCTGTATTGGAGGATTGGCAGCATTGTACATATACAATTTGGTAGATGCAATTGTTGCCCCAGGAGCCAGAAGAATAGTTGTGACAGGACAAGGTGTAACCATCAATCTCTGACGTATGAGATATACTCTATCCTTCTTGGTAATATTGTTATCTATCAGCAATCTCCATTCTCAAGATTATGGAGATTACCTGTCAAATGCTCTGCAGGAATATAATGTATATAAGGAAAACGCTATTGCTGAATACGAGGCTTACCGTGCCAGGGTGAATGCCGAGTTCGCTGAGTTCATGGCAAGGCCGTGGAAGGAAGAGAAACGGCATCCACCATTGGAGGCACCACGGAAAGAGCCGGACATCCCGCCTGTGGTGATGCCGGATAATGATATTGTAGATACCCCAGAAGATAATGAGCTGGACGTAGTTGATATCAATCCTGTCATAGATGAGGTGCCTCCCGTTTCAATTGTGCCGATAGAATATGTTCCAAAGCCAAAAGAGAAATCCATTGACTTCGCGCTGTATGGCACTAAATGCAGCGTCCGCTTTGACAGCGAAAAGCGGATGTCGATGAATGGTATTACGGAACATGACGCCTCAAGATATTGGAAACATCTCTCATCGGGTGACTACGACAATGTTCTGGCAGATTGTCTCTCAACAAGAAGCGAGCTTGACCTTTGCGACTGGTCATATTACAAGCTGTTGTGTGCCGCATCGCGTGCAATATACCCTGATGATAACGAAGCGGAGATGCTGTGTGCGTGGCTGATGAGTCAGTCGGGATTCAAGATTCGTTTGGGACGGTCAAATGACAAAATTATTCTCCTTGTCAATACCTGCGAAGATATATGCGGATATCCGTATTTCACTCTCGGAGTCAATAAGTTCTATATTCTTAATGCAGCCCATAATGATGACACGCGCATGAACGTGTTTGATGGTGAATATCCGGAAGAGAAATCGCTGCGTCTCAGTCTCACAGGCAGCAACAGACTGGACAGCAGACCCTCCGAAAAGCGCGTACTTAAATCAAAAAAGTACGAGAACGTGACCATAGCGGCAGATGCTAACCTGAATCTTCTGGATTTGTATTCGGAATATCCCAAGGTGTTTAAAGATAACGACACAAAAACATTGTGGGCCATATATGCCAATGCCCCGACCAGCAAGGAAATGCGCGAGAACGTGTATCCATTGTTGGAATCGGGTATAGCGGGGAAATCAGAAAGTGAGTCCGCCAATATGCTGCTTAATTTTGTACAGACTGCTCTTGAATACAAGACCGATGAAGAGGTCTGGGGCGATGAGAGAGCTTTCTTCCCTGACGAGACCTTGTACTATCCATATTGTGACTGCGAGGACAGGTCCATTCTATATTCACGTCTTGTACGCGACCTGATGGGGCTGCGAGTGGTATTACTTTATTACCCTGGACATCTGGCGACTGCCGTTGAGTTTAACGAGAACATACCCGGCGACTATATCGTCCTGAACGGTCACCGCTATCTTGTATGTGATCCGACCTACATCAATGCTGAGATAGGTAACACTATGCCCGGGATTGACAATTCCAAAGTATCCGTCATAATGCTGCAATAAAAGGCGCATAGCTGCCTACCCGATTTTCCGGCTCTCGTCCGAGCGGAATTTGTACATGCCGGTTTCATAGGAGATACGGCCCAACGCAATCCACTTGTTCAGATTGTGTTCGGCGGCCCAGTGAACAGGGGACAGGTTCCGTTCATCCAGACGCAAGAACGGAACCTGCCACTGTTCACAATTCCTGTACCTGCTCAAAAGTAAGTCCTGTACACTGACAGATAATGTCAAGTGCCACACCGGCACTCTTGAATCTTTTGGCAGCCTCAAGATTAGCAGCAAGCGCACCCTCCGCTTTGCCCTCCGCTTTGCCCTCCGCTTTGCCTTCTGCTTTTCCTTTTGCGAGACCTTTTGCTTCTCCTTTTGCGAAGCCCTCTACTTCTCCCCTTGCGAAACCTTCCTGCAAGCCTCGCTCCAACGCCTCGGCAGTGG
>JAKSIX010000010.1 GCA_024398595.1 Bacteroidaceae bacterium
CCTTTCGGAAAGCGGGTGCAAAGTTACGCCTTATTTTCTCCACAAACAAACTTTTGAGTAAAAAAAACACATATTTTTTATAGAAAACTATGCCTCAAAAGCGAACTTGCTGTATATAAGCCATATATCCCTGCCATGAATTCTGGCAGGGATATATGGCAGTATCATTTCAGGCGAATCACCCCTCCACGTCCGGAGTGACAAGCTTGTATCCTTTCCCATGAATATTTATTATCTCTACATTCGGATCCTTCTTCAGATGTTTTCTCAGCTTTGTGATATACACATCCATACTACGCGCATTGAAATAGTTGTCATCAACCCAAATAGCCTTGAGGGCATAGTCGCGCTGGAGAATATCATTCTTGTGAGAACACAAGAGCGCAAGGAGTTCAGACTCCTTTGTAGTCAGCTTGACCGTATCCGCTCCGATTGACAGCAGCTGCTTCTTCGTGTCAAACACATACCCACCTATATCATATACCGACATCTCGTGATTCTTCTTACCGTTGACCCTACGCAGAATCGCTTCAATACGGAATGTAAGTTCCTCCATACTGAACGGTTTGGTAATATAGTCATCGGCCCCGACCTTGAATCCCTCCAGGATATCGTCCTTAAGATTCTTCGCCGTAAGGAACACAATGGGGACTTCCGAATTGACGGCGCGAACCTCCTGAGCCAAGGTCAGACCATCCTTCTTCGGCATCATCACATCAAACACGCAGATATCAAACTTTCTGGCGATAAAGGCCTCGTACCCAGCCTCACCGTCCGGGCAAAGTTCAGCGTTATAACCTTTTGCCTGCAGATACTCACGCAAAAGCATTCCCAAATTCTCATCATCCTCGCAAAGCAGGATATTCAATTTTTCTTCCATATCAAAAACTTTTTTATTAATCCTTAACTAATGGCAACGATATTACAAACCGTGTGCCTACTCCAAGCTCACTATCAGCCCTTATTGTTCCACCGTGATCCTGAATAACCCTTCTGACGTAGGCCAGGCCAAGGCCAAATCCCTTGACATCATGCAGATTACCTGTATGGACACGATAGAATTTCTCAAATATTCTTTTCAAATCATCCTTTCCTATTCCTATACCGTTATCAGATATTGACACGTACAGTCTGCCGGACTCGTTCCACGTGCAGACCTCAAGATGGAGATTATCATCCGGTCTCCTGTATTTCACAGCATTATCCATCAGATTGAAGATGACATTGGTAAAATGCATCTCGTCTGCCAACACAAACGGATTCTCCGCCTCAAATTTGGAATCTATCTTACCGCCACAGCTCTCAACTTTAAGGGTAAATGTCTTGACCACGCCGGATATCAGCTCATTGGCATCAGTATCCTTAAGTTTCAGATTGCTGGCATTGCGCTCAAACATTGACATCTGCAGAACCTTCTCCACCTGAAAGCGCAGACGCTTTGTTTCATCGCCTATTACACCGGAGATATGCTGGAACAATTGGGGAGACTTGGCTACAGAAGGATCTCCAAGCATCTGCGCTGCAAGTGATATCGTAGATATAGGTGTCTTGAACTCATGGGTCATGTTATTGATAAAGTCATTTTTAACCTCAGAAAGCTTTTTCTGGCGGAATATGACTATCAAAGTGAATATGAACGTGATGAGAAGAAATACAGTAAAGATGAGCGACGGTATCAGGAAACGTACCGAACTGTATATATAATCCCTGTAAGTCGGGAAATATACCCGCAAGACACCCATTCTGTTCGGCTGGCCATTGCTGAAAAGCGTTTGGGAATAGGAATTCTTCTGATTCTTGTAATTAAAGTCATTGCAGTTACATCCTCCCACTACCCTGCCGCTGTTGGTAGTTACAATGTAATGGAAGGGTATTGATATTCCGTTATTCTGCAATTGAGCCGTCAGTTCATTGGCCAGCAATGAAAAATCCATCTTTTCACGTAAAGGCTTGTCATTGGAGTTATACAACATTGTATAAATGACCTCTTCCATCAGAGCACGCTGTCTGATATATCTCTTGAGCAGTTCTTCCTGCAGCGACTTGTTTCTTTCCGATATTGTGGTATTGCCGCCGGGTCTGGGTATCTGCAATGACGGAATCTGCGTATATGATGCAGGCGGCGGAGTCTGTATACTCTGTTGGATGGACATGGATGAACCGTCGGGAAATGTATATACCTGCTGGACTATATTCTGCCTTGCGCTCTGCTCGGCATTCGAGATTGCATTCATATCCTCCTCCAGATATTTTCTGGTCTCTTCCATCTCCAGCGTATGAGCGACCTGATAAAGTCCGCGCTTAACCGACTCCTCAAACTGATGTTTGCGCATAGAGACCATATCACGCATATATCCTACCTGCAAATACAGAAGTATCAGGAAAGACAGACCCATTACGCCTCCAAGCAGCCATATTGTAGTTTTCTTCATAACCCGGCGATACTTTTTACATCGCAAATGTACAACAGTTCTCCAATCGCGCAAGCAAAATCTAAAAAAATTATATTAAATAAATAAAAAATTGGCGTTGATTTAACAACCAACGCCAATATAAGTTATCAAATAGACAATTATTCTTCGTCTTTCTGCTTTGATTCGAATTCTTTGATAAGTTCGTTCTGGACATCAGTCGGAACAAGTTCATAATTGGCAAAAACCATTACAAACGAACCGCTGCCGCCAGTGATTGAACTCAGGGAGGTTGAGTAAGTTGACATTTCCTTCAAAGGCACCTTAGCTTTCAATACCTGATAGCTGCCTTCCGTCTCCATACCCATAATCATACCGCGACGGCCTTGCAAATCACTCATGACATCGCCCATATACTCCGACGGGACAAGAACCTCAACATCATAAATCGGTTCAAGAATCTTCGGACCGGCATCCTTGAATGCAAGGCTGAATGCATTACGTCCGGCCAGAAGGAATGAAATTTCATTTGAATCAACCGGGTGCATCTTGCCGTCATATACTATAACACGCACATCACGGGCGTATGAGCCTGTCAGAGGACCCTGCTCCATACGTTGCATTATACCTTTCAATATGGCAGGCATGAAACGGGCATCAATGGAGCCACCGACAATACTGTTGACGAACACCAGCTTGCCACCCCAATCCAAAGGATACTCATCCGTTCCCTTGACACTCATCTTGAACTCCTGATTTCCGAACTTGAACATTTCAGGCAGCGGCTTGCCTTCCTCGTACGGCTCGACGATAAGATGAACCTCACCGAACTGACCTGCGCCACCAGACTGCTTCTTGTGACGGTAATCAGCACGTGCGGCCTTTGTGATAGTCTCACGATAAGGAATCTTCGGTTCATCGAAATTGATCATCAGCTTGTCATTATTCTCGATACACCATTTGAATGTACGCAGATGGAACTCGCCCTGACCACGAAGTATGACCTGACGAAGTTCCTTGGACTGTTCCACCACCAATGTCGGATCCTCCTCACGCATACGTGCCACGATAGACATCATCTTCTCCATATCAGCCTCATTGACCGGTTTGATGGCACGTGAATACTTGTAGTTCGGGAACTTGATGAAATTGAAACTGTTGTCAGCACCCTTCGCATTCAATGTGTTGCCGGTCTTGACATCCTTCAGCTTGACGGTGCAACCCATATCACCGGCACACAGTTCTGATACCTGAGTACGGATAGAACCGTTGCTTGTAAACAGCTGGGCAATTCTTTCCTTGGAGCCACGATCCGCGTTGGTATAATCCTCACCCTCGCGTACAGTACCGCACATCACCTTGAAATATGATACGGCACCGATATGGGGTTCCATTGATGTCTTATAGAAGAAGAGGGATGTAGCACCGTCAGACGCGACCTCAACCTTCTCGTCCTTGGTGTTGCTTGCAGGAATGACATCCACCGGACTTGGAGCCAACTGGCATACAAAGTCAACAAGACGGCTTACACCTACATTCTGAGCTGCCGACAAGCATAGTACAGGGAAGAAGCTGTTTGATACGACACCCTTCCTGAGTCCTGTAACAATCTCATCCTGTGAAAGCTCACCACTATCGAAGAACTTATCCATCAAAGCCTCATCGTTCTCGGCCGCAGCCTCGACAATAGCATCGTGAAGTGTCTGAGCCTTGTCTGCCAGTGACGCTGGGATATCCTCAATCTGAGGAGCCGCACCATCAGCAGTATAGGTATATTTCTTCATTTCAAGGACATCAATCACGCTGTTGAATCCCGGACCTGCATTTACAGGGAACTGCACCGGATAGATACCGCCACCGAACTGTGAACGGAGCTGTTCCACTATATTGTCGTACTCGCACTTTTCATTGTCAACATAATTGACTGCGAAGAACAGTGGCTTTGCAAGTTTTCCCGCAAGTCTGCGATTGTTGATTGCACCTACTTCCATCGTATATTGGCCGTTCATGAGAAGTATTGCAGAATCGCACATATTCAAAGCCGTAACTGCCGCACCGGAGAAATCGTCCGAGCCCGGACAGTCAAAGAAATTCAGTTTCTTATCACCGCACTCCACTGAGCATACTGTAGAATAGACAGAGTAGCCGTATTCCTGCTCGACAGTGGCAGTGTCACTGACCGTATTCTTGGCATTCACATTGCCACGGCGCCTTATTACACCGGCATTAAGCAAGATACTCTCCGTAAGGGTGGTTTTTCCAGAACCCGAGCCACCGACAATGGCTACGTTTCTGACATCCGCAGACTTATAATTTTTCATTCGTCAATTGATTAATATGTTTTTGATTTTTCAATTTTTCCGTTTTGAGTGGCAAAATTAGCAAACATTAGCAAATAAACAAGTTGCGTATTGACGTTTTTTATAATTTTGGGAGAAATGTCAGGATTGTATATTCATATTCCATTCTGTGCCAGCCGATGCATATACTGTGCCTTCTACTCGACCACCAGACACGAACTGAAAGACAGATACGTTGACGCGCTGTGCCGCGAGATGGCGATGCGCAGAAACGATGGAGAATCACCCCATCCCAGAACGCTGTACATAGGCGGTGGAACACCGTCGCAACTGTCAGCATTGCAGATTCACCGGATACTTGACAACGCCGATTCCGTATTCGGACTGTCAGGAATTGAGGAAGCTACTATCGAATGTAACCCGGACGATATAAACGGAGAATTCCTGTCTGGAATAAGGGACACGGCAATAAACAGAATAAGCATAGGCATACAGAGTCTTGATGACGGCATATTGGAACTGATTCACAGAAGGCATACCGCTGCAGAGGCATTATACGCCATAGAATTATGCAAATCAGCCGGATTCAGCAATATAAGCGCAGACCTCATATACGGTCTTCCGGGGCAGACGTGTGATTCATTCCAGAGAGACCTGCAGACATTGGCAGACTTGGGAACGCCCCACATATCCGCATATTGTCTGTCATACGAGGAAGGAACCCCATTGCACATGATGCTTGCTGACGGCAGGATACATCAGGCACCGGACGATGTATGCGCAGATATGTACACGATATTGTGTAACACATTGAAAGACAACGGCTACTGGCATTACGAAATATCAAACTTCTGCAGGCCGGGCTACAGGTCACAGCACAACAGCAGTTACTGGAACAGGACAGAATATATCGGACTGGGAGCGGCCGCGCACTCCTTTGACGGAATCATAAGACGATGGAACATCAGCGACATTGACAAATACATCACAGGAATTCTCTCGGGCAATCCATCCTTCGGTCAGGAGCGTCTGACCGATTCAGACAGATACAATGAGACCTTAATGCTCTCGCTGAGAACATCCGACGGCCTGTCAATAAACGACATACAGCATGATTTTGGCAAAGATGCGGTCGGGAGACTGCTCAGTTCCGCCGCGGAATGGATAGAAAGCGGAGACCTGATTCTAAGCGATGACGGCAGAATGCGTCTCACAGAATCAGGTCTGTTCAGAAGTGACGGTATTGTCAGTTCAATGTTTATTGACTGAAGTTTCGCGTAGCGGGACTTCAAATCATCTTCCTGATGACATCCATTACGGACTTGCCGATTTCATCGGCAGCCTGCATTGACGAAGCCTCGGAATACACGCGGATTATCGGTTCCGTATTGCTCTTACGCAAGTGAACCCACTTGTCCGGAAAATCAATCTTCACACCATCAATGTCATTTATCTCCTCTCCGGCATAGTTCTCCTTCACCTTTCGGAGTATGGCATCCACATCCGTACCGGGTTTCAGGTCAATACGGTTTTTGGCTATAAAATACGGCGGATATGTTTTCCTGAGTTCGCTCACAGTCTTCTTCTCATGAGCCAGATGACTGAGGAACAGCGCAATACCCACCAGCGCATCACGGCCGTAATGCAATTCGGGATATATGACACCCCCATTGCCCTCGCCGCCGATGACAGCACCTGTTTCCTTCATCTTCGTGACAACATTAACCTCACCTACGGCTGCCGCATTGTATTTCCGGCCGTACGCCAAAGTCACGTCACGCAGAGCCCTGGTTGAACTGAGATTCGAGACTGTATTTCCGGGAGTATGTTTCAGAACGTAATCCGCGACAGTGACAAGAGTATATTCCTCTCCATACATATTGCCATTTTCATCAATAAAGGCGAGCCTGTCGACATCAGGATCCACTACAAGCCCCAAGTCATACCCTCCACCACGGATAAGTCCCATAATATCACCAAGGTTCTTCTCCAACGGTTCCGGATTATGCTTGAAGTCACCGGTAGGCTCACAATACAGTTTCTTCACGTTCTTCACGCCAAGCCTTTCAAGCAATTCGGGCAATACCACCCCACCGACAGAATTCACGCAATCAATGGCCACGCTGAAATCGGCCTTGCGTACAGCATCCACATCGACAAGATTCATGGCAAGTACGGCATCAACGTGCTTTTTGTTCATCCCGTCATTTCTGATATACCGGCCTATATTATCCACATCGGCATACAGGAAATCCTCTGCATCGGCAATGCGGAGAACCTCATTACCATCGGCAGCACTCAGGAATTCCCCCTGTGAATTGAGTAATTTCAAGGCGTTCCAGTGACGCGGATTATGGCTGGCTGTCAAGATCAGTCCACCGTCTGCCTCAAGCCACGTGACCGCCAATTCCGTAGTAGGCGTGGAAGCCATCCCTATATCTATGACATCAACTCCCATTCCCATAAGCGTACCACACACTACATGACGCACCATCTCACCTGATATGCGGGCATCACGTCCCACAACGACTCTCCCGGCCGATGGATTTCCAGCCTTCATCCACGTCACGTATGCAGACACGAATTTCACTATGTCCATAGGAGTCAGACCCTCTCCGGCACGTCCGCCAATCTCTCCGCGTATTCCGGAGATTGATTTAACCATTGTCATTTTTTCTGCGATGTTATTATCAATTCATAATAGTAAGGCTGTACGGCATTCATAGCCGTTGTCGTGCCCTGATCGTGAGGCACTATAATCTTTATCTTGGAAGCATTGAGTCCGTTGTACACGAAACCCGGAGTTATGAACGGCATCGGTACAAGCCATCCGGACGGAACAGAGTTTCCGTATCTGGCCATACGGCTCCCGGGAAGAAGTACGGCAGTATAATAACTTCCGGTACGTGTACATTTGACAACCTCACTGTCGTTTGTATGCAGACTCATATCAATCGTATCGCCGGTCGCTATATTATACTCCAAGAAGCGGACATTGAACAATCTGGTTTCCCCATCATCCAATGCTGTACCCTCGCCACGACGCACAATCTGCATATATACGCCGTTCTCCGGGAAGAGAACATACTCGTTCAATGTCTTGTCAGGTCCTTCTTCCGGATTGTCCGTAATCGTGTCCTTCAGAAACTCATCAAGTTTTATGACCTTGATATTCCTTTCCGAGATAAAATCCTGTATCTGTTCTGACTCTCTTGCTTTTTTCTCTGCATAAGTCTCTGTCTTATTGCAGCTTGCAACTGATATTGCCAAAGTCAGCAATATCAGCGATGGCATTTTGAATCTCTGCATATTATCTGTCATCTGAATAACTGTATAATACAATCCTCGTCCGATTTTCTCCATTCCTCCAGTCCACGTTCAAGTTCCCTCACGCATTCATCCAAAGTGCCTATAAACTCTCCGCCTGATGCGCTCCTATGCCCGCCTCCGTGGAAATAATCTCCTGAGAACCTGTCACATGGAACGCCTTGCGTAGAGCGTAGCGACACCCTGATTTTTCCGTTGCCGAACTCGCGCATAAATACGGAGAACAGCACCCCCGATATCTGTAATGGCATATTGGCAAAGCCCTCCGTGTCACCGCTCTGACAATGATAGCGTTCCTGCTCTGATTGGGAGAGCGTAATCAAGGCTGTACGACAGCCTTCATATATACGCATTTTTTCCGTCAGTACGAACCCTGTCAATCGGAGTCTGTATTCTGAGTAATTATTGAATACCTTTCTGAAAAGCGCATCCTTATCGACATTCTTGTCTATCAACTGACTTATGATATAGAAGAATTGCGATGAATTGCTGTTATATGCGAACCCTCCGGTATCCGTAATCATTCCGGTGCAGATACATTCCGCAATCTGTCTGGTAACATTGCCCCACTCTCCAAGCGCACACAGCAGGTGGAATACCAACTCTGAAGTTGACGATGAATCCGGGTGCGACAATATCACATCGCAGAATCCGGATGGATTCGGATGATGGTCGATCATTATTTTCTTTGCACGGCTATACAATAGCGGGGCCGCCATCCCTTCAACACGACCCGGGGAATTAAAATCGAGACAGCAGAGCACATCCGCCTTATATATCATATCCGATATCCCGTCAGGATTACTGTCGTATGTCATTATTTCAGATGCGCCAGACATCCACATAAGAAAATCAGGAGGGCAGTCGGGAAATACGACTTTCACATTTTTTCCCTTAGACTGCAGGAACAGACATAACGCAAGAGACGAACCGACGGCATCCCCATCGGGAGACTTATGCGCCATAATCACATAGTTGTCAGCCCACTCCATCCACACACGGAATTGCGCTACATCCTCGGAACTGAAATAATTATTGAGCATTGCCTGTCTGTCGTGAAAAACGGAAACTACCCGCAAAGATAGTAAGAATCTGTTTGGAAACGATTCTATTTTCACGAAATCAATGATATTGCCATCCACACATCTGCAACGCAGGCCATCCAGATTAAGAATCTTGGCTTACGGCAGACAATCCACACAGAAGCCGCTACAACCATGGCATATATCATCCACACGTCAGTAACGCTGTCTATGGATGTATTCATCACCGAACCGGGCGTATCAACTATATACCTCATGGCATCATCAAGGAAATCAACAGCAAATGTTATGACCGCAGCCAGCAGTCTTCCTGCAACCGGGACAACAGACACCACCGACATCAGCATGGCACAGGCAACTATGATGAACATAACCGGAATGGCGACGATATTGGTTATGAGAAAATATGAAGGCAACGCATTGAACACATACGCGACAAGCGGAGCCGTACCGATCTGGGCGGACACCGATACCGTTACAAGATTCCACAGATAAGCGACTACCGGATTTTCAGGCCGTACAAGCTGTGAAAGCGACGGTTGCAGGAACAGTATGAAAAAAACAGCCAGAAAAGACAGCTGGAAACCTATATCATACAATCCGTTCGGATCAATGAAAAGAATCACAACGGCTGCCACAGCCAGACTGTTCAACGGAGAACTGTCCCGTCTCAGGGAACTGCATACGAATGCCACTGAAAACATAATAAGCGAACGTATTATGGACAGAGGCGACCCTATCATGACAGCGTATGCCCACATTACCAGAATTATGGCCAATTCCCTCAGCACTCTGCCATACGCAGACATCAGCGAAGGAATAATCATAGACAGACAAGCGTAGATAATGCCGACATGAAGTCCTGATACGGCCAGAAGATGACTTGCTCCGGATGCCGAAAAAGCATTGCGCGTATCTTCATCCAGCCGGGATTTGTCGGCAAGTATTACAGACCTGACCACAGCCAGAGCCTTGTCGCTCAGTCCACATTCCGCATACATCGCGGATATTCTTCCACGGAGTGCGGCAAGACGATACTTCAATCTGCCACTGTTGTATGAATCCAGTTTTTGCCAATCGGAAGAATTCACCCACAATGTACCGCTTACACCTTTACCGTACAGATACGAGTCATATCCGGAGTCATCAGACTCTCCAGTGCCATTAACCCTACCGTTAAAGCACAGCACATCACCGGGACGAAGCGTAAACACGGAGTCATTCTCCGGTACATACAGATATACTTCCGAACCATCAATCTGTCCGTTACAGTCAGCCAGTCTGATTTTCAGGAGGAAACTTCTATTGCGCCCAACCGGATATTCCTGCAGCACACCCGCATAAATGCGGCTGTCATCGCCCCAGTCAACATGTACAGACCTGTCGTATTGGCAATAGTCCGTCAAGCCCAATACAAAAGCCATTGAAAACACACAAATGCCACAAGGCACCGCTGAATGTATCCTCGTAAGGACACAGAGCAAGAGCCATAATGCCAGTGCCACTGCAAGCATCACAGACAGCGGAATCCCGCCTATGGACTTCGATACAATTATTCCGCAAATAAATGGGAAAGCCAGCCTTACGGCCGGATAATATGTAAGCCAGTGCAATTCATCTATAGATTTTTAAGTCTCCGTATAGCTTCCTCCGGATTGGAACTGCTGAAGACTGTGTTTCCCGATACCAGTACATCGACGCCTGCCTCAACCAGACGTTTTCCCGTTTCAAAATTTACGCCGCCATCAACTTCTATCAAGGTATTATATCCACCGCGGTCTATCATCTCGCGCAGACGCGCCACTTTTTCTATTGAATGCTCTATGAATTTCTGCCCGCCGAAGCCCGGATTCACCGTCATCAGCAGCACCATCTGCACATCGCCGAGTATATCCTCCAGCACATTTATCGGAGTGGCAGGATTAAGTGTGACCGCCGCTTTCATTCCACATCTTCTGATCTCGTATATTGTACGATGCAGATGCGTGCAGGCTTCATAATGGACGTTCAATGACATCGTACCGAGTGCTGCGAACCGTTCAATGTAATTATCCGGATTAACTATCATCAGATGCACATCCAGCGGCTTACTGCAAAGAGCAACTACTGATTTGAGCACAGGAAATCCGAATGAGATATTCGGCACGAATACGCCATCCATGACATCTATGTGAAGCCAATCCGCATCACTGCGGTTTATCATATCCAAATCGCGGTCAAGATGACCGAAATCGGCCGACAACAATGACGGAGCGACAATAACACCCATATCTGAAATTATTCTACTGCAAAAATAGAAAATTTCAAGACAGATTCTCAGAATTACGCGATGTAATTGAATAATTTCTTATGAAATCCAGCACTCTATCGGAGGGAGAGCCATAGCTGGCACTTATTATGGCCTTGCGGATCAGATTTTCAAAAGTTAAAGAAGAAGATGATGTAGAGGTTATATCCATAGGCTTTTGTTAGTTTTTATATTAAACGCAAGCCCACCGGTATTAGTATGTAAGAACAAATCTTTTTTTACTATTCTCCGGTAAGGGAGATGTTCCTGTCCGATGCCATTTTCCTGATATTGATCAAGGCATAGCGCATACGGCCGAGAGCCGTATTGATTGACACACCGGTAATATCAGCTATTTCCTTGAAACTCAAATCCTGATAATAGCGCATGAACACAACTTCGCGCTGATTGTCAGGAAGTTCATTCACAAGTCCGCGCAAGTCCTCCAATGTCTGGCTGTCCACCATATCGTCCTCGGCATTCCGTTCGCACAGGTCAGCATTGTTCAAGATATCAGTCCCGCAAGTGTCGCTGGACACCAGATTTTCCTTGCGGTCCTGTCTGAACGAATCAATTATAAGATTATGTGCAATCCTTGTAAGCCACGCTCCAAAGCGGCCGTTACAGGTATAACCACCCTTCCGCAATGTCACAATTGCCTTTACAAACGTATCCTGGAAAATATCATCGGACAAGTCCTTCCGACGCACGATAAAATTTATGTACGCGAACAATTTGTCCTTATACCTGTCAAGGAGAATACCAAATGCCTCATTCTCACCACTCAAATACAGACTGACAAGTTCGTCATCCGCACACAGTGTCCAATTTTTCATTACTTATCAAGTATGGTTAACCGGGTAATGATTTTTCTATAGGCGTATGGTTTTAAATGTGAACAAATGTTATTTTCTGCGCAAAAGTACACAATAATTTCAGTGATATACAAATTTTCGGACTGAAAAATGACATTTCACTCAAAACGGCATTCGTCCGTAAGATGTGTTCCGCACAGGAAAGCCTGCACCGGCATCCTCTTTTTTCCAGCCATCTGAACCTCCACAAGACGCACACACAGTCCGTCCGCAGCAGCCACATCTATATATGTCTTGCCGTCAGTCATCACTGAACCGGGAGCCATACCATCGGACTTTTCTGATACTGACACCTTGAATATCTTGAAATCCACCGCAGTACCGTCTGCCAGATGCAGCACTGACCACGCTGCAGGATATGGAGAAAGTCCGCGCACCCTGTTCTTTATTACTGCCGCATCACTGTTCCAGTCAATACGGCAAGTATCCTTGAATATCTTAGGCGCATAGCAGACATCACTCAGGACCGGTTGTGGGTACGATGTCGCATTGCCGTTTATTACGGAGTCGGCGGTTTTCAGCAACAGTTCAGCACCGGTCTCCATCAGACGGTCGTGGACAACACCTGCGTCATCATCATCGCCAACATGGACTCTCACCTGGTCGATTATGTCACCTGCATCAATATCATGCTGAAGGAAAAATGTCGTGACACCAGTCTCACGCTCCCCGTTTATCACAGCCCAGTTTATCGGGGCTGCACCCCGGTATTTAGGCAGGAGCGAGGCGTGCAGGTTGAACGTACCCATACGAGGCATAGCCCAGACCTCCTCCGGAAGCATTCTGAATGCGACAACAATCTGCAAATCTGCTTGCAGTTCCCTGAGCGATGTCAGAAAATCAGGGTCCTTCAGTTTATCAGGCTGAAGCACAGGCAGGCCACAGGACAAAGCATACTGTTTCACAGGACTAGGCTGCAGGACGCTGCCGTGCCGGCCAATGGGCTTATCCGGAACGGTAACCACCCCAACTACATTAAAACCGCCCCCAACCAACTTCCTGAGCGAATACTCCGCAAACTCCGGAGTTCCCATAAACACGATTCTTACAGACTTCCTATCCATTTTCAAACAGTCTCCTACTCTTCTGAAATTTCCAACAGCACATTTCTGTAAGTGCTGAAGATTTTGGATTTTGATACGAATCCAAGATATTTTCCATTCTCATCCTCTACAGGAAGATTCCAGGCTCCGGTATCATCAAATTTCCGCATCACGGCATCCATTGTGTCCGTTATCGCAAGACGTGCCCTTGGAGATTCCATAAATCTCTCCACCTTGAAGCGGTGATACAGTTCACGGCGGAACATGATATTCCTGATGGAGTCCAGATTGACCACACCGATAAGCCTTCCGGAAGCATCCAATACAGGGAACAGATTACGGCTGGATTTTGATATGACATTTACAAGCTGGCCGAGATCCATATCGGTGGTCAATGATATGAAATTGGTCTCGATGACACTGTCGATACGCATAAGCAGCAGCACCGACTGATCCTTATGATGTGTCATCAGATCGCCCCTCTGAGCCAACCGCATTGAATATATGCTGTGAGGCTGGAACAGCCTGACGGTAAGATATGACGATATCGACACCATCATCAGCGGAAGGAACATAGAATAGCCTCCGGTCAGTTCCGCAATAAGGAAAATTCCAGTAAGAGGCGCATGCATTATACCGGACATGAGTCCGGCCATTCCGAACAACGCAAAATTCTGCGTTGATATACTCACGGCAGGAAACATATACTTCAACATCTCGGCGAACACAAAGCCTGAAATACAGCCCATGAAAAGACTCGGTGCGAATATTCCGCCGCATCCCCCACCGGCATTGGTCGCTGTCGATGCAAGGACCTTGAACAGCATTACCAGGACAAGATATATTATCAGCATCGTGCCCTGGCCATTGAACAGAGAGTTATCCAATAGCGTCAAAGACAAGGCGTCCATATTCTTCCCGCTTGACAGCAGTATTCCTATAGTATCATAGCCTTCACCATAGAGCGAAGGAAATAGAAATATCAATGTACTCAGAATGACAGCTCCGGATATGAAACGCAGACTGTTCTTCCTGATTTTCCCGAAAACAGTCTCTACACGGTACATTGTCTGTGAAAAATACAATGACATCACGCCACAGAAAACGCCCAGAAGCAGAACGTATGGTATCCTGTCCAGCGAGAACTGATCCGCCGCTACAAAATGAAAGAGGGAATCCGTACCTGTGATGACATACGATATGGTTGCAGCAGTCACCGATGACAGGAGAAGCGGTAACAGGGAGCCCATACTCAAATCCAGCATAAGCACCTCAAGCACGAATACCAATCCTGCTATAGGAGCCTTGAAGATACCTGCGATGGCGCCTGCCGATCCGCAGCCTATCATAAGCATCAGGGTCTTATGCTCCATCTTAAACAGCCTGCCAATATTGGAACCTATGGCTGAACCTGTCAGAACTACCGGCGACTCAGCACCTACAGATCCTCCGAATCCTATTGTGATAGCGCTCGCGACCATAGATGTCCACATATTGTGCGGCTTGATACGGCCGTTCCTACGGGCAAGGGCATACAATATCTTTGTCACGCCATGTCCTATGTCATCGCGCACCACATATTTTATATATAGTCCGGAAAGCAATATGCCAAGTACAGGGAAAAGCAGGAGCATCCAGGTCCATCCGGACACATCAATTCCGTACTCTACGGCATAATGTATCTTTTCAATAAGCCATTTCAGCAGCAAGGCCGCAAAAGATGTCAGTACGCCGACCACAAGGCTCAGAAGCAATATGAACTGACGCTCACTGATATGTTTCTCGCGCCAGTTTATAAAACTCACCAACGGCGTATTATGATCTCTATCACCCATCTCACTCTCTTATAACCTTCACCAGACCTCCGGCTCCCAGTTTCACGATACCGGAAGGTTTGGCCTTAATACTGTCATCACGCCTGTATTCTACCACGTAATCTACCGCGTCAATGATTTCCCGGGATATTTCAGCATAGACTGCCGCCGACGGCTGACCGCTTATATTAGCCGATGTAGATACCACTGCACCACGCATACGGGCACACAGATCGCGGGAAAAAACCTCACGTGTCACGCGGATTCCAACGCTGCCGTCCCCGGCAATCAGTTGCGGAGCGAGTCTGCGGGCACCGTCATAGATTATAGTGAGAGGCTTCTCTGACATCCCAATCATATCGTATGCCAGATCAGGGACATCCTCTACATAATACTTAAGTTTGGATTCTGAATCGACAAGCACCAGCATCGACTTGCTGTCACTGCGTTTCTTTATCTGAAATATGCGCTTGACAGCATCCTCGCAGGAGGCATCACAGCCGATTCCCCATACCGTATCTGTAGGATACAGTATCACTCCGCCATCGCGCATCACCTGACAGGCACGTTCCAGATCCGCCTTATCATACCCCGTCATATCAGAACTCACTTGTAAAATGGAACTTTATATTCTTGAAATCAATCTGTGCCATCTGCAGCACATAGTTGCTGTCTGCGAGGAACACGTCACGTCCGTCCTTATCGACAGCCATAAACTGATACTTGCGCTTCTTGAATGCCTCCAGTTCAGCCTCATCATCACTCTCTATCCAGCAGGCCTTATACAGGCTCACCGGTTCCCAGCGGCAGAAAGCATTGTACTCGTGCTCCAGTCTGTATTCAATCACCTCGAACTGCAACTGGCCGACAGTGCCTATCAGCTTGCGTCCATTGAAAGTATTCGTGAACATCTGGGCAACACCCTCGCCCATCAGCTGATCCAGACCCTTTGCCAACTGTTTTGAACGCATTGGATCCGCATTGTCTATATATTTGAAAAGTTCCGGCGAGAAGCTCGGCAGGCCCTTGAAATGAAGTTTCTCCCCCTCTGTCAATGTATCTCCGATCTTGAAATTGCCGGTATCCGGCAGACCGACGATGTCACCGGGCCACGCCTCGTCAATAGTACTCTTGCGTTGCGCCATAAACTGCGTTGGCGATGAAAAACGCAGCGTCTTGTCAAGACGTATATGCAGATACGGCTCATTGCGTCTGAAGCGCCCGGAACATACCTTGCAGAACGCTATCGATGAACGGTGGTTCGGATCTATGTTCGCAGTCATCTTGAAAATGAACCCGGTGAATTTGTCCTCCTCAGGAGCAACAATACGCTCTTCGGCAACGACAGGACGCGGTGAAGGCGCTATCTCGACAAAACAGTCCAACAGTTCTTTGACGCCGAATGTGGTAAGTGCAGAACCGAAGAATACCGGAGCCAGATGTCCGTCCAGATATTCCTGACGGTCAAACGGTTCGTAAACGCCTGATATGAGCTCCAAATCGTCACGCAGTTTTGCAGCATTGGCCTCACCTACCTTGCTATCCAGTTCCGGTCCGTTCACATCGACCTCGACACGTTCCGTCACTGTCTGCTTGCTGGGATTGTACAAGTCCAGTTTTTCCTCATACAGATTGTAAACGCCCTTGAATCTGGCACCTTTCTCAATGGGCCAACTGAGAGGACGCACCTTTATCTGCAGTTCCTCCTCAAGTTCATCGAGCAGATCAAACGGGTCGTTTCCCTCACGGTCCATCTTGTTGACAAACACGATTACCGGAGTATTCCTCATACGGCACACCTCCATCAGCCGGCGTGTCTGCATCTCGACGCCTTTCGCGCAGTCTATCACAATTATAACGCTGTCCACCGCTGTCAGAGTACGGAAAGTGTCCTCCGCAAAATCCTGATGACCGGGTGTGTCCAGAATGTTTATCTTGTAGCCGCGATAGTCAAATTCCATAACGGAAGTCGTTACAGAAATGCCTCGCTGCTTTTCAATATCCATCCAGTCCGAAGTGGCAGTTTTGCGTATCTTGTTGGACTTGACGGCACCCGCTACCTGTATCTGTCCTCCGAACAGCAGAAATTTTTCGGTCAGCGTAGTCTTTCCGGCATCCGGATGAGCGACTATGGCAAAAGTTCTTCTCCTATCTATTTCCTCATTCATACATATTTATTTTTCCTTTTCCAAATCAAGCTGTCCGTTACAATCCAACTTATAATATGCTGCCAACTGTGCCAGAAATGCTGATACCCGGGCGGCAGCGTCAACTGTTCCGTCTGACAATGTCTTTCCCTGCAATTTCAGCATCCATACGCCATACATAAATTCAAAGCAGCTCTCCAACTCACCCTTTTCCAAGCTGTCGGATTTTGCCCTATACCCGACAATCATAGGCAATGCATTATAATACAATTGCTTATATTTATCACAACCATCACATTTCATAATCCTCTCATGCAGGTCAGACATAAGTATGAGGATATTGTCGTTTATCTGCAGATGTCCGTTCTCACGCACACCCTCGCGCGACATCATATCAATCAGATTGACATACCAGTCACGCAGTGAGTCCATACCGGTGCTGCCATTACATATACAGGAAGCAGCAACCAGTTTCTCCACATCGAACCCGTTGGCACGTATCAGATCTTCAACCTGCCACATATACAGGAGATATTCCGCTATATTGTTTTTCCTCAGTTCCTCAGACACAAACATATCAATAGACACACAGCATATAGACAAACCATATTACAGCAACCAGAATGAGCACGCTTCCCAATATTCTGTTGATGACCCATATTCCCTTCAGGTCAAACCTGTTTCTGAGCTTGTCAATAAGGGAACTTATAAAGAACCACCAGAGTACATCACCGATATATGCCGATATATATCCCTGAATCCTCAATCCCGGCTCCAGTTCGCCCAATGCCAGATGGAGATATGCGAACAGAGTCATATAGATGGCTATCACCATCGGATTGACTATTGCGACCAGAAATCCCGACAACGATGCGTATGGCAGTGATGATCCAGCAGTCTGCTGAGGCGAACGCAGCTTCTTCAACGGATTATTCCGTATTGTAAATATGCCGAATGCCAGCAGCAGACAACAGCCTATCATACCGAATATGGCCGATGTCCTGTGGTCATTTATCATGTCCATCAGAAACGCCAGACCGACAGAAGAGCATACAATATAAATGGCATCACTTACAGAAATGCCAAGCCCTGTGAAGAATCCGTACCAACGGCCCTTATCCAGCGTCCGTTCTATAACCAGAACACCGGAAGGACCCGTAGGAGCTGCAGCAATAAAACCTATTATCAGTCCCTTCAGCAGAATATTTATGCTAATAATTCCAAACATAGAAAATCACCCCACCATACAGCACTCAAATCTGTGATTCTCACATGTCACCGAGAGGGAACCGCATACCAAGAACGATGTTTGCAGATGTCGCCTCTGTCGGAATATTATTGCTCAGTTTAACTTTCAAGCCATCACTGCCGATATAGAAGTTGAATCCTTTCGGATGGAAGTTAACCACCCACCCCATATTGGTGGCATAGCTTGAGAAAGCCAGATTGAGAGATGCATCAAACCACTTGGCCGGAGCTATATTGACAGATGTTCGGGACTCGAAGTTATTGTAGCCGGTCATGTATGTCAGCAACTCACCGGCGCTGATCCAATCCACCCACGGCAGACGATAGAGTATGCCGAGACGGAGCGTCGCAGTCGGATTACCCGAGAATGAGCCGGACTCTGTTTCATACAGATTGGTCATTGACTTGAAATCCTCACCAATCTTATTAAATTGGTCTTCAATATCTGAGGTCTTGGACACATCGTGGAATCCGTCAAACTCAACAGTCTTGTTCGGATCCGTTGCGAATGTCTTTCCCTTTGACCAATTGATAAAACCGAAATCAGTTACAGATGCAGACAGGCTCAAGCCATCAACGATATCAGACATATCATACGCTGCACCCAAATCGAAGGCGAGGCCAAGCCCACTCACACCCGGAAACTTATACTTGATATCGTTCAAATCAACAGCTCCGTCGTTTTTCCTACCGTATGTGATTTCTCCGCTGGCATTCACGGTTCCGTTCATTCGGATGTTCCACCTTGATGCCATGGTTGTAGCTTCGATATGGCTGACGTTCATATCCAGATACTCCGCTCCGGCAAGAAGATGCAATGTAGCTCCAAATCTGAGTCTGTCGCCAACCATTCTGGAATGTCCAAGAGCCAGATCTGCATAGGTATTAGACCTTACACGTACATCATCAATTGAGTATTCGCCGGGAACCAGGCCGGATTTCATAAATTCAAACAACTCTTTCGGCAGGCTTACGGTCTCATTATTCCTTACCCTGAATTCCACGGTATTGTAACCGCCGAACGAAGTGAATCCGAAAGAAAACACATTCACTGAAATTCCTGTATTCAGTTTTGTGATATCTTTCAAACCATTCAGGAACTCCACCCTATCAACATCACCACTCATGAACGTGGTAAGTTTTCCAGGATAACTTTTAGAATTGTATATAAAGTTCGAAGCTCCGGCATTTGAAACAAAATCCGTACCGAAGCCTCCTATTACAGGCAATGAAAAATAGTTTCTCTCCGGTGCGAAAGCAGGATTCATCTCATGTCTGGAGAAAGATCCGGAAAGGAAATATGCACTATTCAGTCCTTGTCCGCATACAGCCAGTGTGAATGCAGATAATGCTGTTGCAAACAACAATTTTCTATAATTTCTTGCCATATACCCTATTCTTTATTTTTGTCCGACAAATCGATATTCACATTACTTATAAATAACTGTGCGTTCTTTAGAGATACGCTTTCTGTACGCTTAAGTTCAACAGCCACATCCGATTTGCAATAGCACTGTATTTTCATACTATGCCATTCCTGTATACCATCATTCCTAACCACTCCGACTATATTCACATTTGTAGTCTTCGGTTTCTCCAAAGTTCCGGCAGAAACCGTCACTTCCCTGAAGTACATTATATCCTCAGGCAATTCCTTTCCATTACCGTCCAAAGGAATAAGCTTTATCCGAACATCCATCGGCACGGTGCTGATGACATCCGTATTGATGCGCAAATCTGCGCAAACCAGTTTGTCACGGACATCTTTCAAATCGTCATAGACATCTTGGGATTTAAGATAATTCAGCTTGATTGAATTGAACTTGAATGGTACCAGGACTTCATAATTCCCTTTTACATACAATGTAGTTCCAAAATGCACTGAATGATTTTCCGAAGTTGTATCAACCTCAGCATCAATATCAAATGATACCGTATCCGGAACTGTCGCAAGCAACTGGTCAAGATTACTTACAAGAACATTTATCTCATCCCCCTCCGGATAGGGAACAGGGTGATTGTTCAGGACCACACTTTGGTTAAGGATTCCACCATCTGGGGCAGCAGGTATTCCAAAAGGTCCGTCATCAGGCCTGATATCATTTCCGATGACACCGCCATCTGCCGATTTTGAAGAAACGGACATGTCCACAATCAATGGAGCCGAAACATTGTCCTCCAGATTTATGTTGATTCTGACATCACTGACTTCAAATTCGTTGTCCTTTGATTTCAAGAAAGCAATATCATCGTCCAAATTAATCGGGAACTTCTCTCTGACCTTGTCAATTGAAGGGAATGCCTTGCCTACGAAACGGCTGGCACAGAGCCTTTCAGCCGAGACCTTCATCTGCAATGCTACATTGCCGAGCTGCGATATGTCAATTCCTGCACCTGTAACAGATATTGTGCCGTAATAGTCTATATCGGACGAGAATACGATTCTTCTGCCGGTGTCTGAAACGACCGACCTGAGAGATGGATTGAATGACAGTCCCGACAGACTGATTCCATTTACGCAGAAGCAACCGTCTTCAAGCTCACTGGCACTGACTACGCCATTAAGTTCTATTGACTTGCCGTTGACAGCGACTCTGCTGTCAGTTCCTGAATAGACGAGTTCTATACAATCAGGAAATTTCAGGACCATCTCTATTGACATTGTTGACAGGCCGGATGGCAGTCCATTGAATGAAAGCGAAAAATTGACCGCAGCAGGTTCTTTCACCTCAAGCTTACAGACGCTCAACACAGCCTTGTCTACCGGCTCATCGATTTTCAGTACGGATTCTCCGCTAAACGATGCGCTCAAAGTACCACTGATCACCCCTTTTGTCAATACAGGTTGAATACCTGCAAACGTAAGATTTATCGGAGCGAACTGGGGATCCGGAATCTTTATATCCAAAGGAGAAATCACGACCTCTGTATTCTTTATGTTTCCACGTTTGCGGATTCCATACAGGTCATCATCCAGAATCCGTATGAGTGAGGCCGTGTCGGACGGATTCACTTTAATCAACGAATCAAGCGTATATTTTCCCAAATCGTTCAGAGGCAGGATTATCTCTCCCTCCTTACCGAAGTTCATATCCAAGCTTATCTTCTTGGAAAGATCAAGATTGCCATCATGCGTTATGCACGAAGACAATGATGACAGTACTGCTACACACAGTACAAGCGTTAACGGAGACTTTTTCACCATCTTTTTATAAATTAAATTCCGCGAATATAACAAAAAAAACGCTATCCGTAAAAGAATATAGATAAAGGCGCGGCGCCTTTCATGATACCCACGTCAGGACATAATCATTATCGATACAATAATTCACATCGCAGCAACCATTGCTCCGGTTCCCGCACAGTCCGACACGCAGTATTCCCGACCTGGCAGGAGAAAAAGAACGTATATGCATAGTCTTTCTGAAATCGGAAAATTCCTCCCCTAACAATTTGAACACGCACTCCTTGGCAGACCAGCATACTGTTGCAGAATCAGGGTCCGCATATTTCCCCCCTTCAGCCTCGAATCGGGGAACAAGCTTCAAGGCCCGTGGAGAACGTGTTTCAATATCCACCCCGACTGGAATTCCAGTATTCAGGAACACGGCCGCGTAGCCATCTGTATGGGATATGCTGATGAACAGCTTACCGTCAAGATAAGGACTGCCGTCCTCACGATAATGAATGCGCATTGCACAGTTCTTCTCTCCGATATGCTGCAGCATACAGTAAAGCAGCGCACGCACGGCGCATTTCTCACGAAGCCTCTTGGGAGAAGAGACACCAGACAGATCATCGCACATACCTGCACCCGCCAGCCCTGTCAGTTCGCCAGCAGTCTCATCTATTTTCCACACGCCGACACAGCCGGCACCGGATGTAATCAATTTTATCAGTGGCATAATAAAAAACGGCTAAGGTGGATACAAGCGTATCACTTTAGCCGTAATCAGACCTGTCAAATATCAGAACGGCATTCCATCCGTCGGAGTTTGGCTGACACCAGCCTCATCCTGACCGGAAGTCTGCTGATCCTGCACATTCTGCTTCGGATTCGCACGTGAGGAAAGCATCTCCATGTTGTCAACATAGACTTCGGTAACATACCGTTTGATACCATTCTGGTCATCATACGAATGTGAGCGAAGGCTTCCCTCCACATAGAGTTTGTCACCTTTATGTACGTATTTTTCAACGGTCTCAGCCAATCCGCGCCAGAAGACGAGATTGTGCCACTCTGTTCTCTCCGGTACCTGTGTACCGTTCGGCAACGTTCTTGCCCTGTCTGTAGTCGCCAACGTGACACTGGCTACGCAATAACCGTTATCACGATACCTTACATCAGGATCCTTACCGACATTGCCAATCAACATTACTTTGTTTAAAGACATGATTTTTGGTATTAATGAATTTACAGTTACAAATATACGACAATTCGTCAAAACAAGCGTCGAAGACGCAAAAACATAAGCAATTCAGTTAAAAAATAAGTTGTTTTTGCAGCAACTACTAAAATAAAGCGTATATTTGCGGACTCAAACAAACATTATCATTTAATAAATAGAAATTATGACTAAAGCAGAAATTGTAAATGAGATTGCGAAGAGAACCGGTTTGGATAAAGTTGACACGCTTGCATGTGTTGAGGCTTTTATGGCTGTAGTCAAGGATTCTCTGAAGGAAGGTGAGCCTGTATATCTTCGCGGTTTTGGCAGTTTCATAATCAAGAAGAGGGCAGCAAAGGCCGCTCGCGATATTCTCAAGAACACGACAATCACCGTTCCTGAGCACGATATTCCATCATTCAAGCCAGCAAAGACATTCGCTGCAGCTGTAAGAAAGTAATCAACTATAAATACGTTTCATTATGCCAAGCGGAAAGAAGAAAAAAAGACACAAGATGTCAACCCACAAGCGTAAGAAAAGACTGAGAAAGAACAGACACAAGAGCAAATAAATCAGTCTTGCTTGGGACAGAGTTCAAAAAACAAACTTGCCGGGTATTCCGGACTATCAAGTTTGTTTTTTGTTTTAGGAACACATTCGTACAGACATAGAAACAACGATGACCAGTCAGCTATTTGTAGATGTACAGCCCGATGATATTTCCATAGCCATTACAGAAGACAGTACTTTGGTGGAGTATCAGAAAGAAAGCCGCGAAATGGCATTCTCTGTAGGGAATATCTATCTTGGCAGAGTCAAAAAGCTTATGCCTGGCCTCAACGCGTGCTTCATTGACATAGGCTCCGAAAAAGAGGCTTTCCTGCATTTTCAGGATTTGGGGGAGCAGTTCACATCTATCCAGAAATACCTGAAGCAGGTGTCGTCCAACAAGAAAAAGCTATATCCGTTTGACAATGCCACAAGACAGCCGCAATTGCCCGACAGTGCGGGCATTACACAGGCTCTCCAACAGGGTGATGAGATTCTGGTTCAGATAGCGAAAGAACCTATATCCACAAAAGGCCCCAGACTGACAGGAGACATATCATTTGCCGGCAGATATCTGGTGCTGATTCCATTCGGAGACAAAGTGTCGGTATCGACGAAAATAAAGAATTCTGCAGAAAGGGCGCGATTGAAGCAGCTGATGCAAAGCATAAAGCCAAAAAACTGCGGAATAATAGTGCGTACTGTAGCCGAGGACAAACGCGCTGCCGATCTGGACGCAGAACTGTCTGTGCTGATACACAGATGGGAAGGATGTATGGCCGAAGTACACAAATCCCAAAAGCCCCCTACTCTCGCATACGAGGAAACGAGCCGTACGATAGCGTTGCTGCGCGACCTGCTGAACTCTTCATACGAATCCATATATGTAAATGATGAGAAGACGTACGGCGAAATCCGGGACTACGTATCCCTTATTGCGCCTGAGAGTCTGGACATTGTCAAGCTGTACAAGGGAGACCTGCCGATATTCGACAATTTTGCAATAACAAAGCAGATCAAATCCTCCTTCGGCAGGATTGTATCTTACAAAAACGGTGCATATCTGGTCATTGAGCACACAGAGGCACTGCACGTAGTCGATGTTAACAGCGGGCACCGCGTGAAATCAGACAATCAGGAGGACAATGCCCTGGAGGTCAACCTCGGAGCGGCCGATGAACTTGCCAGACAGTTCCGGCTACGCGACATGGGCGGTATCATAGTCATTGATTTCATTGACATGGACCGGGCCGAAAACAGACAGAAGCTGTACGAGAGAATGTGCAGCAACATGCAGAACGACCGTGCCAAGCATAACATTCTCCCTCTGAGCAAGTTCGGGCTGATGCAGATTACACGGCAGAGAGTGCGTCCTGTAATGGATGTGCCCGTAGACGAGACATGTCCGACCTGTTTCGGGAAAGGCATAGTAAAGCCGTCAATACTCTTCACGGATCAGTTAGAGAGTAAAATAGAGTGTCTGGTCAGGAAAAACGGTGTCAGAAAATTCAAGCTGTTCGTACATCCTTTCGTTGACGCATATCTGAGCAAAGGCATCATATCCACAAAAAAACGATGGAAGCTGAAATACGGTTTCGGAATAGACATTTACCCGGATCAGAGTCTTCCCCTGCTTGCCTATAAATTCAAGGATTCCCAGGGTAAGGAATTTGACATGAAAGAAGAGCAGGAACTTATCTGACGCGAAGTTCCATACCGACAGAAAGAGGATTATCCTGACTGATACGATTCTTGCGGATCAGACAATTCATCCGCACGCCATACAGTTGCGATATTGACCAGAGACTTTCATCCGGTCTGACCACGTGTGTGCCGTACTCTTTGGATGCTCTGCATTTCTTTTTCTCAAGATATATGACACTGCCTTCCGACGGGACGAATTTCCTGTCTATCTCATTATAACGGCGCAGTTTCCCACGCGATGTATGAAACTCCCGCGCTATATTCTTCAGAGTCTCATCATATCCTATACGTACATATAGCAATCCATTGGACAGATACGTCTGACGGGAAATCTGATTTGACGGCGATTGTTTCCCGGCTCTGCGGGAGCCTTTCCTTCCATCGTACCTGTCCAGTCCGTACAGTTCAATGATTTCTATCAGTTTCCTCGCATAATTCGGATTAGTGGCATAGCCGGCTTTCTTGAGCCCGTTGGCCCACCCCTTGTAGTCTGTCAGCTTCAATTCAAACAATGAAGCATATCTTGAACCTGATGCCAGAAATTTTGAATGATCCTCAAACGAAGCCTGCACCGATCCGTATTTGCGGAAGCAATCACCGCGACGGTCATCATCATAATACATCTTACGGCCTTTCCAGTCAGAATGGCACTTTATGCCGAAATGGTTATTGCCCTCGACAGCCAGCATACTGCGTCCTGCATCCGACTCTATAAGTCCCTGCGCCAGAGTAATACTTGCCGGCACATGGTACTTGTGCATCTGATCCACAGCCATATCCTTGTATTTGCCGATGTATGCTTCGTAAGCACTGTTCCGGGTCTGCGCAATGGAGCAGAGCGGAATAATGGAAAAGAACAGCCATACAGACAATAAAAACCTACAAGACATCACGCTATGGACAAGTTTTCATAAACCACGGCAAATATACACAAATTCAAGATTCGCCGTGTTCCAAACAACTGCCATTCAAGGTCTGTCAGGGTTAGAATCTGTTTTGCAGGCAGATTTTTGCCGGAGGATAATTGTCATTGTCCAAGCTTATTGGTAACTTTGCAGACTCTAACAATCTATATGTGATATGAAGAAGACTTTATTATTTATGGCTATTCCAATGTTTGCCTTATTGTTTGCGGGATGTTCAAATAACGGGGAGGACAATGCAGAAGATGCCGTTATGGTAATTCTCAAAAAGAAGGACCTGAAAGGTGTAGGCTACTGGGATCAGGTAGCATCTGCAATAGACAAGGAATGCGCAATCAAAGGCGTGAAGGCTGTAATCAGATATACAGGCAGCGATGCTGACTATCAAAGCCAGATCAACGCCATTGACGAGATGAAAAAGCTCAATTATCGTTTCAAAGGCATAGTAGCTGTTCCAATCTATTCCAAAGGCCAGCATGAAGTTGAGGAAAGCATACTTGAAGTAGCGGAGGAGTCCAACATACCTATCGTCATCATAGACACTCCTGTCAGTGAAGACGAAAGTCCGCTTAAAGGCAAATACCGCGCGTATGTAGGTACAGACAATGAAGCGGCAGGACGGTTGCTTGCCCAAAAAGTAAATGCAACGAGTGACAATATTCTATCCGCGTGTTCAAAAGCAAGCAATGCCGGTCATCTCCGCTACAAAGGGTTCTGCTCCGTCAAAGAAGAAACAGCACTTTGGGAAGCGACGGAAGACGAAGCAATCAATATTGTTCAGAAGCTCAAAGATTTTCCAAATGTCACAGACATTGTTTATTTCAACGGCAGTTTGTCCGGCAATGAAGAAGTTCTGAATTCACTTGAAAAAGACAACAAGTCCGTTTATACTTTCGATGTCTTTGAACCAACGCTCCAGAAACTCATCAACGGCAATGTAATAAAGGGGATACTGGCTCAGCAGACATTTGAAATGGGAAAGGAGGCAGTAGATGCATTATTCAACAGCCACGTAGAAAGCCCAATCTACATTAACCCGATTTACATAACCAAGGACAATCTGGAATCAGACGATGTGAAGCCTTTCCTGGATTTCTTCAAATAATGTCCGCAGGCAGTAGGAACCTGTTTTGAAAATGGACAGTCTGGAAATCAGCATACACTACACAAAATGCTCCTACGATGAGCTGAATGAGGAAATTCGCAAGCTGACTGACGCTGCAAAAAGAGCCACCGGTGGCAGTTACTCGCCATATTCCGGATTCAAGGTCGGTGCTGCCGTATTGTTGGCCGACAATACCATTGTGACAGGTTGTAATCAGGAAAACATCGCATATCCGTCAGGACTGTGTGCTGAACGTACGGCATTGTTCTCCGCAGGTGCCACCCACCCCGACACACCTGTCACTGCCATAGCCATAGCAGCATTTCACAACGGAGAGTTTACAGCAGAGCCCGTCACACCGTGCGGTGCATGCCGTCAGGTTCTGGCCGAGACGCAATCCCGTTACGGCAGGCAGATCAGTGTTCTGCTATACGGAACGGAATACTGTATTTTCATCAAGGACGGGATATCCGCTCTCCTGCCATTTTCATTCTCATTCTGAGCATATCCGGATTTGCGCTATGGTCTGCCACACTGTCATACGGCAATACGGACAAAGTGGCAAATACGTATTGTGGCAAATATTTTGCATATAGGACAATATAATTATTAAAGAGAAAGAGGATGTCTAAGAAAAGCAAAACCGACACTAAAGAGAAAATGGACAACGAGGAACAGAATGTCAACGCAGAAAATATTGAAGAGACTGTTGCGGAGCCTGCGGAAGAGGCAGAACCGAATGATAATGTGACAGATACTGGCATCGAGGAGAAACTGGCAGCAAGCGAGGCCCGTGTGGAACAGCTCATTGACCAGAACTTGCGCCAGATGGCGGAATTCGACAACTACCGCAAGCGCACTGTCAAGGAGAAGGCAGAGCTGATAAAGACCGCGTCGGCTGACATACTGACAAAATTGCTGCCAGTCATAGATGATCTGGAGCGCGCCATCACAAACAACGGGAAAAGCGATGACATCACAGCCATAAAAGACGGTACAAAGCTGATATACAGCAAACTGATGCATATACTCGACGGTGAAGGACTTAAAAAGATTCCTGCCAAGGGCGAGGAATTCAACACAGACATTCACGAGGCGATAGCCACTATCCCGGCCACGGACGATGTTGCCAGGAACACCATCATAGACTGCACACGCGACGGATATATGCTGAACGGCAAGTTACTGCGCACATCGCAGGTAGTAGTAGCCAACTGATTGCCGTTACCAAACAACTAAGACTCAAGCAAAATGGCAAAGAGAGATTATTACGAAGTGCTGGAGGTTCCGAAAAACGCCACTGCCGACGAGATAAAGAAAGCTTACCGCAAGAAAGCCATACAATACCATCCGGACAAAAACCCGGGTGACAAGAATGCCGAAGAGAAATTCAAGGAAGCAGCTGAGGCATACGGAGTACTGAGCGATCCTGACAAACGTGCCAAATACGACCAGTTCGGATTCGACGGACTGAACAGTGCCGGAGGATTCGGAGGAGGCTTCTCCGGACAGGGAATGTCTATGGATGACATTTTCTCCATGTTCGGCGATATTTTCGGAGGAGGCGGATTCGGAGGATTCAGCGGTTTCGGCACAGGTGCCAGGTCTTCACGCGGAGAACGCAAATACAAAGGCTCCGATGTACGTATCAAGGTATCGCTGACACTGGAAGAAATCAATTCGGGAGTAACCAAGAAATTCAAGGTGAAGAAGCAGGTTCCGTGTACCCATTGTGGCGGAAGCGGTGCTGAGAAAGGATCAGGAGTACAGACCTGCCCTGACTGCCACGGCACAGGTACGATAACACGCACGCAGAACAGCATCTTCGGCATGATGCAGACCCAGAGCATCTGTCCGCGATGCAACGGCCAGGGACAAATAATAAAGGACAGATGCCACGCCTGCAACGGAGAGGGAACCGTACTCGGCGAAGAAATCGTCGAGGTGAATATCCCTGCCGGCGTAGCCGATGGAATGCAGCTTGCCGTAAGCGGCAAAGGCAATGCCGGACGCAACAACGGATATTCCGGAGATTTGCTGATATTGATTGAGGAGCAGCAGCATCCCGAACTCATACGGGAGGAAAACGATTTGATATACAATCTGCTGCTCACCATTCCGGAAGCGACATTGGGTGGAGCTGTGCAGATTCCGACACTTGACGGAGCCGTAAAGGTCAAGATAGAGCCAGGGACACAGCCAGGAAAGGTATTAAGGCTGAGGAACAAAGGCTTGCCTGTACTTCACAGCAACCGTCGCGGCGATTTGCTGGTAAACATAAGCGTGTATATCCCGGAATATCTGTCACGCGACGAGAAAGCCGCCATTGAAAAGATGGCCGACTCAGAGCATTTCAAACCATCCCCAAGCGCAAAGGAGAAAATCTTCCGTAAGTTCAAGAACTACTTCGAGTAGTATGACCGCATATCAGGAAGCCATTGATTATCTATGCCGGCAGATGCCGATGTTCCAACAGATTGGAAACAGCGCATACAAGGCCGGAATGGACACGTCATTACGGCTTGACGAGCATTTTGGACATCCGCACAGGCAGTTTCACACCGTACATATCGCCGGCACAAACGGAAAGGGAAGTACAGCCCACACCATTGCGGCTATATTTCAGGCAGCCGGATATGACACAGGCCTCTATACCTCGCCTCATCTCACTGACTTCAGGGAAAGAATACGTGTCAACGGCGTTCCGATAAGCAAGGATTTTGTAATTGAATTTCTAAACCGCAACAGATACTTTTACGAGCCGTTGAAGCCTTCATTCTTCGAGCTGACCACATCAATGGCATTCTGCTATTTCAGAGACAGGAAAGTTGATATTGCAATCATCGAAACCGGTCTTGGAGGCCGGCTTGACTGCACCAATATCATAATGCCGGACTTGTCTGTCATCACAAACATAGGGTTCGACCACATTTCCATTCTTGGTGACACATTAGGCAAAATAGCATACGAAAAAGCAGGAATAATCAAGCAGGAAGTACCTGTCGTCATAGGAGAGGATTGCGGCGAGACCAGACCCGTATTCATGGGCAAAGCTGGAGAATGCAATTCAAGAATAGTGTTCGCACAGGACAAATGTAAAATTTTATCTTCGCATAAAGATTCTTCCGGAAAGCTGTTTTACGATGCAGACGGGTACCGGAATCTCGAATCAGAACTGCAGGGATTCTGTCAGGCACGCAATGCCAACACCATACTGCACGCAGTCAGCGAGCTTGGAAAAGCAGAATGGAATCTGCCAGAGAGCGCTGTGCGGGAAGGTTTCAGGAACGTGTGCGGGCTGACAGGGCTGAGAGGCCGCTGGCAGACATTGCAGAACAGCCCTACAATAGTATGCGATACAGGGCACAACAGTCACGGACTACATTATATTGCAGAGCAGCTGGACAGCATTTCGGCAGCCGATGGAGCCGGGACCCTGAGAATCGTTTTCGGTATGGTGAACGACAAGGACACCGTCACTGTACTGAAACTGATGCCGAAAAACGCCGTGTGGTATTTCACCCAGGCAGGCGTAAGCAGAGCCATTCCGTCAGACGGACTGCAGAGGATGGCAGGAGAAGCCGGGCTTTACGGAAAAACATATCATTCCGTAAGCGATGCCGTGAAGACTGCGGTAAGGGAATCTTCGCCAAATGATTTCATATTCGTCGGAGGCAGCACTTTCGTCGTGGCAGATTTGCTGTCCATGTCTGAATTTCAATAAAACCACCATTTTATTTGCACGGGAGCCATAATTTTCATTAATTTGCCTAATTAAACAATAATTACGTTAATTAGACATAAAGATGGCTGACTATTTCGTTAAGGACAATCTGTCCGGACTCAAAAGAGAGGATTTTCAGAAAACAGTTCAAGGCAAGCAGACAGACCTGTACATTCTCAAGAACAGTACAGGCGCAGAAGTGGCCATAACAAACTATGCAGGTGCCCTGCTGACTATAATGATGCCGGACCGCAACGGCAGATACGCAAGCGTCATAGGCGGACACGACAGCATTGACCACGTGGAGAACAGTGCGGAAACATATCTCAGCACTCTTATCGGCAGGTACGGCAACAGAATTGCAAAGGGAAAGTTCACACTGGACGGAAAGCAATACACCCTCGCCACCAACGATGGTCCCAATTCCCTTCACGGCGGCCCTACAGGATACCACAAACGCGTATGGGACGCTGAGCAGACCGATGCACAGACATTGCACCTGCATTACCTGTCAGCTGACGGCGAAGAAGGTTTTCCCGGCAATCTGGACATCAACGTGACCTATCACCTGACAGACCGGAACGAACTGGCAATCGAATACGAGGCCACTACCGACAAGAAGACAGTCATAAACCTGACCAATCACGCATATTTCAACCTGACGGGACTCTGCCAGGACAGCAAGCCTGTGACAGACTATCAGCTGACGGTCAATGCAGACCACTATCTGCCAATTGACGACACCTGCATTCCACTGGGCAATATAGACAAAGTTGAAGGTACAGCCTTTGATTTCCGCACTCCGCACCGTGTAGGAGACCGCATAGACAGCTGCCAGCAGACAGCAAACGGTCACGGATATGACCATTGCTGGGTTCTCAACAAGCGTGAGCCGGGCGAATTGGCTCTTGCTGTGAAATGCGTGGATCCGGCAAGTGGCCGCACCTTGGAATGCCTCACTACGGAGCCTGGAGTTCAGGTCTATTCCGGCAACTGGTGCAACGGCAGCGTATGTGCGCACGGCACCACCCTGCCCCGCCGCAGTGCAATCTGCTTTGAGGCGCAGCACTTCCCGGACAGTCCGAACAGGCCGTACTTCCCATCCACGACACTTAATCCTGGCGAGGTATATACACAGACTACAATTTACAGATTCGGAGTAGAGTAACCACACACGGCGCAAGCCTCCTGTGACACAATGGATTTGAAAGGGATTTTTGAGAAGCGGTTCGGTCACGAGGGAATATTGTACTTCTCTCCCGGCCGCATAAATCTTATCGGCGAGCATACGGACTACAACGGAGGATTTGTCCTTCCGGGAGCCGTTGACAAAGGCATCACAGCCGCTGTTGCGCCTAACGGATCGGAAAAATGCCGGGTATTTGCCGCAGATATAATGGACGAGAACCCATACGTGGAGTTCGGATTGTCCGAAGAAGACAAGCCCGAAGAGCATTGGGCATCGTACATTTTCGGTATAAGCCGTGAGATGACAAAGCGCGGTGTCAATGTCGCCGGATTCGATGCAGTCTTTTCCGGTGACGTTCCGCTTGGAGCCGGAATGTCATCGTCGGCTGCAATAGAAAGTGTATTCGCATTCGCATTGAATGACTTATTCCAGGGAAGCGTTGACAAGTTCGGGCTTGCCAGGGCCGGACAGGACACGGAGCACAACTACTGCGGTGTGAAATGCGGCATTATGGACCAGTTCGCATCGGTTTTCGGCAGGAAAGGCTGTCTGATACGTCTGGACTGCCGTTCTCTGGAATACGAGTATTTCCCATTCGACCCGAAAGGCTACAGGCTTATTCTGCTGAATTCCTGCGTGAAGCACTCGCTCGGCAATGAATACAACGAGCGTCGCGCCAGCTGTGAGAATGTCGTGGCGGAAGTTGCGTCAAGGCACTCCGGTGTATGTACCCTGCGGGATGTCACCTACCGGATGCTGGAGGAGATACAGGGGCTGGTAAACGACACCGACTTCAGACGTGCCCGATACATACTTGACGAAAAAGAGCGTGTACTTGCCGTATGCGCGGCCCTGCAGAACGGAGATTATGAACTTGTCGGAAAGAAGATGTACGAGACACACCAGGGTCTGAGCCGCGACTTTACAGTAAGCTGTGCCGAACTGGATTATCTGGTCGATACGGCACGCGAATGCGGAGTCACCGGCAGCCGTATGATGGGTGGCGGTTTCGGCGGATGCACGATAAATCTGGTCCGTGACGGTTTATGCGACACATTCATTGAAAAAGCGATGAAGAGATTCGAGGACAGATTCGGGCACAAACCGCTCAAATACGAGGTAAATATAGGAGATGGATCAAGGAAACTTTAACAACAATAAATAACAAAACATTAACATTATGAAAAAGAGTATTTTAGCTGCAATGATCTGCGGTATGGGCTTAATGACAGCCTGTGCTCCAAAGCAGGTACAGGAGGATGTATTGGGCAAGGAAGATTTCCAGGGTACTGATTTCTATGGAAAGCAGACCGACCTCTGGAAGCTCACCAACGCCAACGGAATGGAAGTCTATGTAACCAACTTCGGTGCCCGTATCGTGGCAATTATGACTCCCGACAAGGACGGAAAAATGCAGGATGTCGTTATCGGCTTCTCCAACATCAAGGACTACACCACACTGGCAAGCGATTTCGGCTCATCAGTAGGCCGTTATGCCAACCGTATCAATCAGGGCAAGATTACACTTGACAATGTTGAGTATCAGTTGCCGCAGAACAACTTCGGCCATTGTCTGCACGGAGGCTGCACACTGGAGCCGGAGCCAATGGGTTGGCAGAACCTCGTATATGACGTGGAGAGCGCCACAGAGAACAGCATCGTTCTCGTGATGAACTCAGCTGACGGCGAGGCAGGTTTCCCCGGCAATGTCATTGCAAAGACCACCTACACCCTTACCGATGACAACGCAATCGACATCAAGTGGACTGCCACAACAGACAAGAAGACTGTAATAAACCAGACAAACCACAGTTACTTCAATCTGCACGGTGACCACTCAATGCCTATCACAAACCACATTCTCATACTGAATGCAGACTATTTCACTCCGTGTGATGACACATATATGACAACAGGCGAGATTCTGCCGGTAGCAGGTACTCCGATGGACTTCACATCACCTAAGGCAATCGGTAAGGAAATCACCAACTTCGACTATGAGCAGCTCAAGAACGGTAACGGCTACGACCACAACTGGGTTCTCAACTCAAAGTGCGACGAGACGATCTGCGCAGCCAAGCTGTACAGTCCTGTCACCGGCATCTATGTTGAGGTTTATACCAACGAACCGGGCATCCAGTTCTATTCAGGCAACTTCCTGGACGGCACAGGTACCGACAAGCAGGGTTGCAAGATGGAACAGCGTACAGGCTGCTGCCTTGAGACACAGAAGTTCCCGGACAGCCCGAACAAGTCAGATCTGGAAGGCTGGTACAGCGCAGAGCTCAATCCTGGCGAGGAGTACTACAGCCATTGCATCTACAAGTTCGGCGTAGAATAAGAATCGAAATACAAACCAATAAATCAAACGACAAATGCTTTTACAATCAGTTTCAGTACTGGACGGCCTTAAAAACAACGGCTTCCAGACAATCGACTACATTGTAGTTGTCGCCTATCTGGCACTTCTGATTTTCCTGGGATTTTTCCTGTCCCGCAGTAAGAACGGTAAAGAAAAGGACTCCAAGGACTACTTCCTGGCAGGTAACACCCTGACATGGTGGGCAGTCGGTGCATCTCTGATCGCCGCCAACATTTCGGCAGAGCAGTTCATCGGAATGTCCGGAACCGCTTTCGCTTCAGGTATCGCCATCGCAGCCTATGAGCTTATGGCAGCCGCCACACTTATCGTAGTCGGCAAGTTCCTGCTTCCAGTTATGATTGAGAAGAAGATATTCACCATTCCGCAGTTCCTGCGTGACCGTTACAATCCCGGAACAGGTCTGGCATTCTCCATCTTCTGGCTCTTCCTCTATGTATTCATCAACCTGACATCAGTGGCATGGTTAGGCGCTTTGGCCATTGAGCAGATTCTGGGTCTCCGTGGCTGTATGCTTGTTATCGGAAGCTCAGAGATTTCAATCCGTCTGGTCATCATTCTGATTCTCTACATCATCGCAGGTGTGTATTCCATCTATGGCGGTCTGTCATCAGTTGCATGGACTGATGTAATGCAGGTAACATTCCTCGTAGGCGGCGGCCTGATCACAGCTTACGCTGCTTTAGACGTAATCGCTGACAAGCTCGAACTGAGCGGCGGCGCACTCTCAGCCCTCGGCAAGGTATATGAAAGTCTGAAGAATGTACCGGGCGACACCCACTTCAATCTGGCAGTTCAGCGCAACACTGCACTTTATCCGGGCATCACCGATGACCCATACTTCACTCTTCCGGGCATTGCCCTTATCGTAGGTGCTCTGTGGCTGACCAACCTTGGCTACTGGGGCTTCAACCAGTACATCATCCAGAAGGGTCTTGCAGCAAAGAGTCTGAGCGAGGCAAAGAAGGGTATGATTTTCGCAGCTTTCCTGAAGATATTGATCCCGTTCATCGTATGTATCCCGGGTGTATGCGCATTCTACATCAAGACCCAGCAGCCTGAGCTGTTCGCAAGTCTGGCCGGCGGCATCTCAATCTCTGACGATGCATATCCGTTCCTAATCCGCAACTTCACTCCGGTATTTGTAAAGGGCCTGTCATTCGCAGCACTTGCAGCCGCTGTAATCTCGTCACTGGCTTCGATGTTCAACTCGACATCAACCATCTTCACAATGGATATTTACAAGCAGTACATCAATAAGAACGCATCCGAGAAGAGCCTCGTATCTGTAGGCCGTATCACCTCAATCTGCGCTCTGATTATTGCTATGATTGCCGTATATCCTATCATGGGCGGTGCCGACCAGGCATTCCAGATCATTCAGGAGTACTCAGGCTTCGTATATCCGGGCGTAGTGGTAATCTTCGGTCTCGGCCTGCTCTGGAAGCGCGCTTCCGGTCCTGCAGCCGTTGTAGCCGCCATCGGTACATTCGTATTCTCCATAGCTTTCAAGCTGCTTCTTCCGGAAGTACCGTTCCTGCTCCGTATGGGTTACGTATTCATCGCATTGGTTGTCATCTTCGTTCCTATGTCACTCTGCAACAAGAAGAGTGCTGTCAAGGCTGACGAACTGGATCAGCACACCATTGACACTCAGCTCAAGTGGTCAAAGATTCTGTTCATCGCGTCAGCAGTTTCATTCGCAGTGTTCATCTGGGGCATGTGCTCACCGGTTCTCCGTTCTTGGGGCTTCGAGGCAATGCTGTTCTTCACAGCCATCCTGAGCGTTCTCGGTCTGTACCTGCGTTCAAATGCAAAGGACAAAGTTCAGAATGCCAAGGCTGTCGGCATTGACCTGACACTGTTCCGCACCGACCGCACATTCAACATCGGTGCCATCTGCGTAATCGTAATTCTGGCTATCCTCTACGTATTCCTGTGGTAATATGTTGGAAGAACTGAAAGAAAAAGTCTTCAAGGCTAACCTGGATCTCGTAAAACAGGGCCTGGTCATATTTACCTGGGGCAATGTCTCCGGTATTGACCGCGAGAAAGGTCTGGTTGTAATCAAGCCCAGCGGCGTCAGCTACGATGAGATGAAGGCTTCCGATATGGTTGTAGTCTCCCTCGAAACCGGCAAGGTTGTCGAGGGGAATCTCAACCCTTCGTCAGACACCCCTACCCACCTTGTATTGTACAGAGCGTTCCCGAATATAATGGGAGTTGTCCACACACATTCCACATACGCCACAGCCTGGGCTCAGGCAGGAATGGACATCCCAAATATCGGAACCACGCACGCTGACTACTTCTACAAGGATATCCCCTGCACGGAGGATATGACGGAGTCTGAGGTAAAAGGTGACTACGAATTGGAGACCGGCAACGTAATCGTAAGGCGTTTCGAAGGCATCAATCCGGATCATACGCCGGGAGTTCTTGTGAAGAATCACGGTCCTTTCTCCTGGGGTACGAGCCCTGCCAACGCAGTGTATAATGCAAAAGTCATGGAACAGTGTGCCAAGATGGCATACATCTCAAAGACACTGAACCCTGAGACGACTATGAACCCGCTCCTCATCGAGAAGCACTATATGCGCAAGCATGGTCCGAACGCCTATTATGGGCAAAAGAAAAAATGAATAACGCCTCCGGCGTTTCGCCGCAAGCGGCTCATTTACAGAGTACAAAACAAATTATTACAAATAAGTTATGTTCGATAATTATGAAATATGGTGGGTGACCGGTGCTCAGCTTCTGTACGGAGGCGATGCAGTCGTAGCAGTTGACGGTCATTCAAAGGAGATGGTCGCCGGTCTGAACCAGAGCGGAAACATCCCAGTCAAGATAGTATATAAAGGTACTGCCAATTCCAGCAAGGAGGTTGAGGCCGTAATGAAGGCTGCCAATAACGACGGAAAGTGTATCGGTATCATAACCTGGATGCACACCTTCTCACCGGCCAAGATGTGGATAAAGGGTCTGCAGGCACTGGAGAAGCCTCTGCTGCACTTCCACACCCAGTACAACACCGACATTCCTTGGGATTCCATCGATATGGACTTCATGAACCTGAACCAGAGCGCTCACGGCGACATCGAGTTCGGTCACATCTGCACACGTATGCGTGTAGCCCGCAAGGTTGTCGTAGGGCACTGGAAGAGCGAAGCTGCCCAGAAACAGATTGCAGTATGGAGCCGTGCAGCCGCAGGTTTCGCAGACGCTCACGACGTACGCTGTCTGATGTTCGGTATGAACATGAACAACGTGGCCGTTACCGACGGTGACCGCGTAGAGTTCGAACAGCGTCTGGGCTATCACGTTGACTACTATCCTGTTTCATCCTTGATGGAATACTACAGAAAGGTCACAGACGCTGAGGCTGACGCTCTTGTAGAGGAGTACAGGAAGCTCTACACCATCAAGATTGATGAGAGCGGAGAGGCTGTATATTGGGAGAAAGTGAAGAATTCCGCCAAGGCTGAGATTGCACTGCGCCGCGTCCTGAAGGATGAGAACGCAAATGCCTTCACAACCAACTTTGACGATCTGGGCGGAGCTGACATCGACGCTCCTGACTTCCTCGGATTCGACCAGATTCCAGGCCTGGCATCACAGCGCCTTATGGCCGAGGGTATCGGCTTCGGCGCCGAGGGTGACTGGAAGACCGCTTGTCTGTACCGCACTCTCTGGGTAATGAACCAGGGACTCTCCAAGGGCTGTTCATTCCTCGAGGACTACACGCTCAATTTTGCAGCTGACTGCACGTCAAGCCTCCAGAGCCATATGCTCGAGGTCTGCCCGCTCATTGCCAGCGACAAACCGAAGCTCGAAGTTCATTTCCTGGGCATCGGCATCCGCAAGCAGCAGACTGCACGTCTGGTCTTCACATCCAAGACCGGCCACGGCATCAAAGCTACCGTAGTTGACCTGGGCAACCGCTTCCGTCTGATTACCAGCGAGGTGGAGTGCATCGAGCCGAAACCGATGCCAAAGCTCCCTGTCGCATCAGCTCTCTGGGTTCCGCAGCCGACATTCGAAATTGGTGCAGGTGCATGGATTCTTGCCGGCGGCACACACCACAGCGCATTCTCATACGACATCACCGCAGAGTACTGGGAGGATTTCGCAGAGATGACCGGCATCGAATACGTCAACATCGACAAGAACACTACTATCAGCAGCTTCAAGCAGCAGCTTCGCAACAACGAGGTTTATTACCTATTAAATAAAGCTCTTAAATAGTAACTATGAATTGTAGAGCAACCCGAGAGCAGAAGAACTTGTTCCTATGCCGAGGCGCAGCCTACAATGCATAAAACTCGTGAAAATTTTATGAACGAATATAATAAATCCATAATTGAGCAAGGCAAGGCCGTACTCGGTATCGAATTCGGTTCCACCCGTATCAAGGCCGTTCTTATCGATCCTGAGTTCAGACCGATAGCACAGGGCAGCCACACCTGGGAGAACCAGCTCATCAACGGGCTATGGACATACAGCGTGGAGGAAATATGGTACGGCATACAGAACTGCTATGTCAATCTCCGCGAAAACGTAAAGGCTCAGTACGAAATTGAAATTGAGCAGCTTGCAGGCATCGGTATCAGTGCAATGATGCACGGCTATATGGCCTTCAACAAGAATGAGAAGATTCTGGTACCCTTCCGCACATGGCGTAACACAAACACAGGAAAAGCCGCTGCCGAACTTTCCGAGCTGTTCTACTTCAACATTCCTCTCCGTTGGAGCATCTCACACCTGTACCAATGCATTCTTGACGGTGACGAACACGTGAAGGACATCGACTATCTGACAACGCTGGCCGGTTATGTTCATTGGCAGCTCACCGGTCAGAAGGTTCTGGGCGTAGGCGATGCATCAGGTATGATTCCGGTTGATCCGAACACCAAGACCTACAATGCCGAAATGGTTGGGAAATTCGATAAGCTGATTGCTCCGAAGGGCTATGGCTGGAAACTTCTGGACATCATGCCGAAGGTTCTGGATGCCGGCGAATTTGCAGGAGTACTGACCGAAGACGGTGCCCGCAAACTCGATGTTTCAGGCCGTCTGAAACCGGGCTGTCCAATCTGTCCTCCGGAGGGCGATGCAGGTACCGGAATGGTGGCTACAAATGCTGTACGTCCGCGCACAGGTAACGTATCAGCCGGTACATCATCATTCTCGATGATAGTACTGGAGAATGACCTGAAGAAACCGCACGAGGTAATCGACATCGTAACCACCCCTGACGCAAAGCCGGTAGCAATGGTTCATTGCAACAACTGTACGTCAGACCTCAATGCCTGGGTAAACCTGTTCAAGGAGTACGAGGAAATTATGGGTATGAAGGTGGATATGGGACGTATCTTCACAAATCTGTTCAACCACGCGCTCAAGGGCAATCCTGACTGTGGCGGAATTATGAGCTACAACTACGTGTCCGGCGAGCCTGTCACAGGTTTTGCAGACGGTCGCCCTCTCTTTGTACGCTCGGCAAATGACAAGTTCACTCTCGCCAACTTCATCCGCGCCATCATAAGCGGTGCAGTTGCAGTGCTGAAGGTCGGCAACGATATCCTATTCAATGAAGAGAAGATCAAGGTTGACCGCATCACCGGTCACGGAGGTCTGTTCACTACTCCAGGCGTTGGTCAGCGTATTCTTGGTGCAGCCCTGAATTCACCGATTTACTGCATGGAGACTGCTGGTGAAGGCGGGCCGTGGGGTATGGCAATACTGGCAGCATTCGCAGTGAACAATCCTAAAAAGATGGCACTTCCGGACTATCTGGACGAGGTGGTATTTGCAGGAAACACTGGCAATGAGGTCGCTCCTACTCCAGAGGATGTGGCAGGTTTCAATGCCTACATCAAGAACTACATAGCCGCACTTCCTGTAGAGGAGGCAGCAGTAAAGTTCAAGAAGTGACAATACAGGGACAGGAGAGCCGATTACTCTCCTGCCTCACAATTTTACAACCAAACAAACAATAAAATGAAACGAACTCTTCTACTGATGGCAGCCATCTGCCTCAGTTTCGTGGCATTCGCACAGAATGCGCAGAACGGTCTGCTTGACAAGGCAGCATTCGACACAATCATCGCAGGCAAGCCTGTATCTCTCTACACCATCAGCCGTGGCAATATCATAGCGCAGATTACCAACTACGGCGGTTTCGTCGTTACCGTGATGGCTCCAGACAAGGATGGAAACATTGCGAACCTTGTACCGCATATGGACAATGTGAAACGCTATCTCAACTACAATATGGGACAGTATGGTCCGGCTCTCGGCCGCTACGCCAACCGCATTGCCAATGGCACATTCTCCATTGACGGTGTTGAATACCAGATTACCAGGAACAGCGGCCAGCACACACTGCACGGCGGCAAGGAAGGTTTTGACCATACCGTATGGACTGTCGAGAAAGTTGCGGAGGACAATCTGGTTCTGAGCTGCGTTCTCCCGGACGGAATGGACGGATTCCCAGGCACACTGAAGACCACCCTCACCTACTCCATTACCAAGGATGGCGGTCTGTCAATCGACTATGTCGCAACCACGGACAAGAAGACTGTCGTCAATCTCTCCAACCACACCTACTTCAACCTGAACGGTGCCGGCAACGGTGATGTGATGAACCATCTGCTCACAATCAATGCCGACAAGATTACGGAGACCGACCGCAGCAACATACCTACCGGCAACTTCACAGATGTCGAAGGAACCCCGTACGATTTCCGCACAGCCCACACAATCGGTGAGCGCACCATGCAGGGCGGCGGTTTCGGATTCGGCCAGCCACAGGATCCCAACAAAGTCCGTAACTACGACAACAACTTCGTACTGAACCACACAAAGGCCGGCAAGATTGAGAAAGTCGCTACTCTCTACAGCGAAGAGTCAGGCCGTCAGATGGAGGTCTATAACAACCATCCGGGCCTTCAGGTCTATACGGGAGCCCGCAATGCCGTTGCAATGGAATCACAGCAGTTCCCGGATGCCCCGAACCACGACAACTTCCCCTGCACGATACTTGAGCCGGGCAAGACCTACAAGCACACTGTCATCTACAAGTTCTCCGTAAAGTAAGAACCATTTCAAAACAGATTCTAATAATTCTTATTTTTTACGCTTACAGACAGTTTTCACAAGTAATCATATAGCTTGAAATGACGCTACGGTTTATCTATGTGAAAGACGGAAAATCGTGGCGGCCCAGCGAGGTATCTCTGTCGTGTACTGTTTTGCCAGTTGTCCTTCTGAAAATGGCCCGCACATTGAATAACTCTGCCATTGATAAGTCGTCAGAGTGATGTAACGAGCAATGAAAGATTAACATCGTTCTGAGCAATGCTACAGCAGGTGTCAGCATAGTTGAATGCACATTGTCGGTCCGTGCCATTGGTCCCATGGCCTGGCAATATGAAACCGATGGCAATACCAACGACCATTGCTGCCACGGCTACCCACGACGGAATTCTGTATCTCATTATTCCCATGCGGTTATCTTCAATGTCAAGCGCAGGCAGTGTCATTTCCAAGTCCTGAGAATCGGCCTTGGCTTTTATAGAGGAGAGCAGTTCCTGACTGTCTTTCTCAAGTTCTTCAAGTTTGTCCATATTATCATTCATTTGTTTTACAATAATTGCGTACGGCTGTTAGAGCAGTGAATAGACGCGACTTGACTGTACCTTCCGGTATGTCGCAGATTTTTGCTATTTCTGATAAGGGAAGTTCCTCTTCATATCGAAGCATGAACACTGCCTTCTGCTGTTGCGGCAATCCCTGTACCGCGTTATGAATCATTTGTCCAAGTTCCTGCCGCTCAATGGCATCGGACTCGATTGCCGGTTCAGTATTATCAAAACTTTCAGTATATTCCATTACCACAGCTTTGTGCCGGTATTCATTTTTCAACAAATTGTATGCAACGGCAAACATCCACGTTCTGAATGGCTTGCCAGAATCGTAACAGTCCCGTTTTGCCCACAGACGCATAAAGAGATCCTGTGTCAGGTCACGGGCCAGTTCCCTGTCATAGCCGGTCATTCTCAGAAAGAAGCCCTGGGCACGGGGGCCGTGCTCAATGTACAGGCGTCTGAAATTGTCAGCGTTCAATCTCATCATAATAGTATTTGAGCGTTTCGGCATCCACCAATCCCTTGCACTTGGAAAGTATGTTTGTCATAAGTCCGTGCAGTTCGTCGTATTCCTTTTTCATGCCTTCAGCCTTGTAGAACTTGAGAAGGGATTTGAAACTTGGTATGTAGTTCAGATTAAGTTTATAGGCCGATGCGTCATACGTTTCCGGCACAAATGTTTCATAAAGATAATCCGTACGATAGACTGATTCAAAGTTCCTCCGTTTGACGGCCAGATTGTCGTATTTTTTGGGACTATAGCGTATAACAAGACCTTCAGAATACATCTGGTCACTAAGTACTGGATGATTGTCCAGACTTGAGATATAAAGCGGCCTGCCGGTTTTCTCTGAAATCGTTGTAATCAGATCGGCCTCCCATTTCTGCATTCCTTCATCGCTTCTGTCTGCCGGTCCTTCAATTGGGCTTATTCCAAGTTTTCCGCATATTGACTTCATGTACTCCGGAATAATCAGCAAAGTTTTGTTGATAATCAGTATGTCCTTGAACATGTCTTTCCCATATTGGACAAGAAGGCTGGAATAAGTCGGGACATCCCCGTAAGTTAAGAGAATACCGTTCTTTTCCATTCCGGCTAAAGAATTGAAAGCATATGACAGAATCACATATGAATACTCGCCAGTATTGTACCAGCGTTTCAGGATGTCTGCCATCATATCTTCGTGCCCGGTTTGCCAAAGGTATATCACATACATAGGGTACAGTTCTTCAAAGTCCGGACGCATCCTGATAGCCTCAAGCATGTGATCCTCCAGACCATCACAATCATGCAGTTTCTGACGGCATTCATTGTCAATATAATAGCGTGCAAAACTATTTGGGCGTTTCCCGTGAAGTATGTATGCAATATCTTTTAGGGGAGTTTCATCAAATTCAGTATTAGCATCGCCCTTTTCCGATGCCTGGAACATCAGTTTATAACGTGTTGCGGCGAACCAGAATATCCAGGCGTCATCATTTTCGGGATTGCGTTTCACCTCCTTTTCCCACAGGCCGGCCTGATGTGCATACCACTTTGAGTCATGCCCGGTCTTGACAAACGTGACTATCCGTTCAGGCTTCCCGGTCTGGGAATGTACTGCATTGGGAACTGACAACAGCATGACAAGTATTGGAACTAATAACTTATTCATCTTTTCACTTCGTTTTGAATTGGAATTATAATTTTGAATTGAAGCTTCAAATTTGCATACACTCCAATTCAAAAATAGTTCATTTGTATCAAATATTTTTCAGATGCTACTCCCTTCGAACCAGCAAGCTAAGACATACAGTTAAATCTGAATATTCCGCTTCGCACGAACTTCAGCAAATGTATATCTATGATATGTGTGATGACTTACACATAATAGCTATGTTCCTTGTGACATTTTACACATTTTACATAGATACACTTTTGTTATTGAAAAAATTGTATAATTTTGCACCCATATTTGCATTGTTGTAAAAAAGCAGGGGTATGGAACTGAAACGTGATGTACTGGACCCGATGATTGCGTGGAAAACAAAGCGTAATCGCAAACCTATGTTACTGCAAGGTGCCCGTCAGGTGGGTAAGACGTGGTTACTGAAGAAACTTGGTAAACAGGTTTTTGACAATTGCGTTATTGTAAATATTGACCGTGAACCAGTCATAGCTGATATTTTTGCAAAAACGAAGGATCCACACCGTATAATTGAACAGATTGCGCTCATCAAAGGACAACCGATACAACCTGAAAAGACGTTGCTTGTTTTGGACGAAATACAGGATTCGGACGAAGTTCTTAACGCATTGAAGTATTTTAATGAAGATGCTCCAGAGTATGCCGTAGCTTGTGCCGGTTCGTTATTAGGTGTAGCTCTGCGGAGGAAAGGACATTCGTTTCCCGTAGGCCAGGTAGATTTTATGACACTCTATCCATTGACGTTCGTAGAATTTCTAGAAGCGACAGATGTCCGTCTGGCTGGTATAGTACGTTCTTGGAAGACAGATGATCCGTTACCGGAAATGCTTCGGGAGGAACTGCAGGATAAGTTCAAGCTGTATATGCTGGTAGGTGGTATGCCAGAAGCTGTTGCCGGTTGGGTTGAGACAGGTGACATACGTGAAGTTGACAAAACACTTGAAGGCATATTGCGTGCCTATCCGTTAGATTTTTCCAAGTATGCCACAGCGGCAGAGGTAATCCGCATCAATCGGGTATGGAACAGTATGCAAAGACAGCTGGCAAGGGATAACAAACGATTCAAATATTCCGATGTGCAGAAAGGAGCACGTGCCAGAGAATATGAAACTTCGGTTGATTGGTTATGCAAGGCAGGATTAGTGCATAAGGTCTGCAATACAGAGACCGTCCGATTGCCGTTAATGGCGTACAAGGACGAAAATGCATTTAAGCTTTATCTTAACGATGTAGGCTTGTTGCGCAGGATGTTTAACCTTGAAAGCACATCTGTTATGCAGGAAAGCCGACTGTTTATGGAATTCAAGGGCGTACTTACAGAGAACTACGTACTTATGTCCATACTCTGTCAAGGTTATGAACCGCTTTATTGGACTTCCGGCAATCAGGCAGAGGTTGAATTTGTCATTGAGGATACGGGGCGCATTATCCCTATAGAAGTCAAGTCGAAGGAAAGTATCCAGTCAAAAAGTCTCAGCGAGTATCGCAAGAAGTTCAATCCCGAACTGGCAATCCGCTGTTCGCAAAAGAATCTGCAGATACGAGACGGACTTCTCAATCTGCCTCTTCCTCTTGCAGACAGAATGAAAGATTACGTTATGACAACGCCTGGAGATATCATAGAGTATCGTCCGGACAATATCGTCAAATAGCAGGAACAAACAGGGATAGTCATCACCTGTCACGATTCTCCATAGATGATCATCCAGTCCTGCGAATTGCGGGGTATTTCTATCTCGTAAATAAGGTCATGTCCAGTCAGCACCGATTCCGGCAGACCGTTGTCTATCAAGCTCTGGCGATATTCAGGATGAGCACCGCGGGAACATCCGTAAGGACACCGGTAGTGCCATACGCCTGATTCATCGAAATAGTGCCACAGCCATATCCTGTTCTGACTTTTCACACCATTTTCGTCAATAAAGCTGTCCGTCGGAAGCTCTATCCTGCATAATGAGTCAAGCTTGTTGTAGAAAATGCTGTCCGGCATCTCGTCAAAACGCACCAGTACAGTGTCCATAAAATCGGGGAGAAAAGTCGCAGGCATATACTTGTACTCCATCATTCTATACGGCGGAAATTCAACTCCGCCGGCAAATGCCTGCACGTATTCGCGGCTGGCGCAGGGCGGATTCTTGAGATACTGGTTATGCCGTATTCTGCAATATGTGACATATCCCGCAATAATGATGGCAATAACGCAGAATACTATGAGACCAACTTTCAGACAGCCGTTGTTGCAACGTTTAGGATTTTCCTTACCTTTTTGCATATACTTCAGAAGTACTTTGTGCCATAAAGTTATTATCAAAATTCCAACTTTCACCTATTCACCTTGATTATTTGCAGGCGATCAATCGGTTAATCCGTTTATAACTACAACAAAAATCATAAAAAACGTAAAAATGTTTGGTAGTAATTACAATATGTAGTTTATTTGCAGCGTAATCAATTTGCAAAAGGATGAAAAAGCTCACTGACAAGGAATTGGAGATTATGAACGTGCTCTGGGAGAACGGGGCACTGTCAATGCGTGACTTGGTTGAGAAGTTGCCGCAGCCGCAGCCTCACTTCAATACAGTATCGACTTTCGTACGCCGTCTGGAGAGAAGCGGGATGGTCATCCACAAGGAACTGGGCGCAAGGTTCTTCCTGTACGAAGCAGCTATGACAAAGGAGAAGTATGCCGAGATGCTGAACCGCGACAGCGTGAGCAAGCTCTTTGCCGGTTCTTATATGGACTTCATCTCCTGTCTGGTGGAACAGCAGGAGGTCAGTATCGATGAACTGAAGGAACTGATCCGTATGATTGAAGACAAATAATCACGCGCTATGGGCAATGTATTCCTGTTTATACTGATGTGGGCTATGACGCTCATCCTGCTGCTGGCAGTCTATAAGCTCTGCTTCAGCGGCACCACTCTGCACCGTTTCAACAGGTGCTACCTGCTGGGCGCGACAGTGCTGTCAGCAATCATTCCGCTTACGCATCTGTCCGTACCGCAGACTGCGGTTGTACCCATTCACGAGACCTATTTCGCTCAGACCCTTCAGGAAGTGACCATTTACGGCAATGCTGCCAGCGCAGCAGAGGCCCTTCAGACGACATCCGGATTCTCGTGGGCATGGCTGCTTGTGGGTTGCTGGACAGTATATGTGATTGTCCTGATTACGGGCTGGACACGCTCCATCATCAAGACAAGACGGTTTCTGAAAGGCAAAACAATGCACAGACTGGGACACATCCGCGTGGTATCGCACGACGAGCAGTTCGGCCCGTTCAGCTGGATGAACTACATCGTCATCTCACGTGCCGAGAGCGGATTCGCACGCCGTGCCAGTATCCGTCACGAGATATCGCACATCAGGCTCGGTCACTACGCTGACCTGGTGTTCCTGCTTGCCTGTACCATTGTCAACCCGGTATGCTGGCTGATAATGAAGGAAATAAAGATAGTCCACGAATATGAGGCCGATGACGAAGTGATCAACCGTTACGGAATAGTAGAAAAGGATTACCAGAGACTTTTGATAATGAGAACCGTTGGTGCAGAGGCCTATGCGCTGGCAAGTTCTTTCAATTTGAACATTAAACAACGTATTATTATGATGAAGAAAGAAAAGACAATGAAAAGGAGAATGCTGTATCTGCTTGCGGTGATTCCGGCAATAGGACTTATGTCACTGCTCTGCGCGAACAATGCCAGTGCTGCCGGACTGCAGTCTCAGGAAGCTGTAGAGCAGCAGCCGGCACCTAAGGCCGGAGACATTATAAGCGGTACAGTCACCGATGAGAAAGGCCCTATGGCGATGGCATCTGTCAACGAAGTCGATCTTGAAGACCGCATATATGCCAGTGCGCTTACCGATAAGGACGGAGAATACTCGTTCAAACTGGCAGGTGAGGGACATTTTCTTAAAATCGCCTATGTGGGATACGAGGAAGTGAAGGAGCCCATCCATGCAAGCAATATGGACATAAAGCTCATCAACAGCGAGAATGTGATTATGATTTATATTGATGAAGTAATAGCTTATCAGTTCCCTGAGTCCAAAACATCAAAATCCCCCGTTAAAGTCAGCAACGTGCAGGAACTGGGCAAGGTCATCAGAAAAAGAAAAGTCCGCAAAGCCAGAATTGCTATCGGTGAGAAAGAGAAGATGGAAACATTATCGGCAGTCAAGGACATTCTGCGCGAAAATAACTGTCTGAATATTGTGTATCAGTCTGTCTTAGGTACTCCGTTGTATGATGAGATACATCGTGCTATGGGTCAGGAGCCAGAGAAGGACAGTGAAGGCTATGCAATCGTAAATGGACGAAGAATCACCAAGGTACTTGTAAACGGAAAGGAGGAAATTCCGGCAGACCTTATAGAAGAGATTTTGGAGATTATGGCAGCAGAACAGAAGGATATCGAAGAAAAAATAGCAAACGACGAGCCGCTTATGCAGGTGGAGAATATGCCGGGATTCCCCGGTGGCAGTATGGCGATGATGCAGTATCTGTCAGGCAATATCAAATATCCGGAGGAGGCCCGCGACAATAACATTCAGGGGCGTGTGCTGATACAGTTTGTCGTTGAGAAGGACGGCAGCATATCCAATGCGGAAGTCGTCAAAAGCGTGCACGAGCTGCTTGACTCGGAAGCTTTGAGATGCGTTTCCGCAATGCCCGCCTGGACACCGGGAACCCAGCAGGGAATGCCGGTTCGTGTCCGCTATACGATTCCTATCAATTTCAAGTTTAAAGATAGCGACTCTGATTTCAAGTCTGTCAGAGTGTCCTATATGAAGGAGATGAATGTGGCTCTGTTCAAGTCCTGCAAGACTCCAGCCAATGCCGCAATGACAGTCACGCTTGAGAATCTGGACAATGCCATTGACGATGTGATTAACGGACGCCGCGAATTCTTCGAGATGGACTATTCGAACTATAGCAGCATCCAGGACGCTCTGGGAAACCACGGCATCGACCGGATAAAGTACTCCGCAGACAAATAAGGAACTGCTCAACGTCTTAGGGATTGCAGTCACCTGCAATCCCTAAGAAGCTGTTTAAATTTCAATCGTTAATTTTATTATACATGAGCCGGCAGAAAGCGAGTTGAACCATCGCCACTCCGGTTTCTGAGTAAAATTCGTAGTCCATGGCAATCCTTCTGAAGTTTTCCAACCACGAGAAAGACCTCTCCACGATCCATCGCAGGGGAAGAACCGCGAGCTTCTTTGAGGATTCGTCAGGTCTGAGGACGACTTTGAACTCGGCACCGAGTTTTGTCCGGGCATCATCAATGAGTTTCTGCCCCTTGTATCCTCCGTCTGCAAGAATCTTCTTCAGTCGTGGGAAGTTGCCTCTCATAGAATCTATAACTGTATGAGCACCGACACTGTCATGAATATTCGCCTCGTGGACAACAACACCCATAGGGAGTCCAAGTGTGTCAACTACAATATGTTCCTTGCGCCCCTTGATCTTCTTGTTGCCGTCAATGCCACGGTCGGTATCCACGTGATGGGACGACTTGATGCTTCTGGAATCTATGATTCCAAGGCTGGGCGTGTCTTCTCTGCCCATCAAATTCCGGACAATGACATGAAGTTTATCCATAAGCTCGTCAAAAACACCTTCAAGCTTCCATTTGTTGAAGTAGTAGAAAACGGTGTTGTAAGGCGGAAAGTCCTTCGGGAGCATCCGCCATTGGCATCCTGTTTTAACCAAATACATGATTGCATTCATTGTCTCTCTGAGAGGGTATTTTCTTTTGCGATGATACGGATCCAAAATTTTTTCTGTAACTTGCCACTGTTCATCAGTGAGGTTAGTTGAATATTGACTCATAACTTGTAATGATTTGGTACTCATAAAGTTACGAAAAATATTTCAATTAACCTACTGATTTTCAAATAGTTATACGGTTATATAACATTAATAAAATTTAAACAGTTTCTAATTCTTCAAATGAACTTATCAAAATCAATGTAGAAGCACTAGTGGCTTCGGAGAGTGGTGACGTACCAAAGCAATACGACTTATACATGACTACCGAAGATGGGAGTTCGGTTATTGTGGAGAAATTACCATAGGGAATCCGAATTTTACATGGTGCTCTAATTGGCTGAAGACTGATATAGATACTAAGCATGATATCTGCTATAAATAAATAAATAATAATGAGATACAAACTGTCATATATGAACAAAAGAGAACTGTTGTGTTGTTTTGTAATAAGCATATTCCTATGCTCTTGTTTTTCAAACAAACACTATTCATATAGTGTAAACGAAATTGATTTTGCCAATAGGGCAGAAACTAGGATAGCAGGAGAAAAGATTGCCATTGACGAGATGGGACTTGATGAGGTTATTGCCATAGACAGTTTCATAATTCTTCTTTCTGGCAATCCGGAGGGATATGTTTCCGTATATGATAAGAATACACATGACAGATTGGCACATCTGTGTAAAGAAGGTCGTGCAAAGAATGAGTTTATGCATTGTGTGTTTCCAACCAAACAAACTTTTTACCGTAACAATGATCTTCTATTACCCATTGTTGACAATACCCAGTTTGTGAAGGAACTGAATATTACTGAGTCTATCAGGAAGGGTAGTGCCGTTGTAGAAAAAACAGATGAATGCATCTCTGTCATAGATGGTTTTGACATTTTTCTGGACAATGATATTGAGAGAAGATTTGAATACAGGGATTGTAAGCATGATCCTGTGATAGAGAATCAATACTTACTACCAGAGTACTATCTGATTTCATCGACAGGCAATAAAGAAAAGATTAATGTCTTTCCCAAAATGATGGATTTCGAGGATACACAAAGAGCAACTGCATTCTATAGCGGTTGTCTTTATAAACATCCCGAAAGAAATCTTGTTGTTCAGCCGTTCCAGTATATGGATTATATCCTGTTCTTTGACCTTGATAGCGGAAAAAACTTTGCGATACATCAGCCAGGATCTTTGTCTTTTGATGATATTATTCCAATGAAACATGGAAAATCAGTTTACCATTTTTGTGACTGCGCTGTTTCATCCGAATACTTCATTGTCTTGTACAAAGCAGGTGATTATACGTTAAGTTTTGAAGATTATTCAAGGGCCAATCCTGAAATAATAGTATATGATTGGGAAGGTAATTATATCAATAGTGCCCAGCTGGACAATGTTGTTCATTCAATTACTTATGATCATGAAAGGAAAATTCTGTATGGAATTGATCGGAGATATGACAGTTTGTATTCATTTGATATTGGTAGTTTAGTTCCTAATCAAAATAATGAATAAAAATTATTTACTGTTGGCAGTACTTGTTATGTTGATGAATTCAAGCTGTATCGATAGTAAAAAACATATGATTAGAAAACTATATGGAAAGACTATTAATCTGACTTGGATAACAGATTATGTAGGACAGAGCGAGGAGTTTATAGGGAATTCAGATAATTCGTATCTCATAGTCACAAAAATTGACTCTTCTTTTTGCACACCATGTACTGTGAATTATCTCAAAGCCGCAGAATTATTTATGGAACAGTTAAACAATGATGATATTGGTTTTATTTGTATCATACAACCAAAATCACTCGTTGATTTGGAAAATGACATAAAAAATCTTAATCTATCTAAGTTGTTGCTTGTGCTTGACCAATCAGATATTTATTCCAAAGTAAACCATCTTGAGCAATATAACAGTCTGATGTCTTCATTTTTATTGAATCAAGACTGTGGTATATAATTGGTGTTGTGATAGTTGTCCTTCAACAACCTATTGTGGTATTGATGATTGATTTCATTCGTAAAGTAGTTATATGTGAACCACCCCTAGAGGCAGTTCTGTTAAAC
>JAKSIX010000011.1 GCA_024398595.1 Bacteroidaceae bacterium
GTTTCCATTTCAGATATGACAGCGGGTATATGGGACGGGAGGATGCCCTTCCCCTAAGCCCGACAATGCCTTTAACCGAAGACGAGTATGAAAAGGAAATGATGTTCCCGGTGTTCGACGGCCTGATCCCGGAAGGATGGCTGCTGGATATTGCAAGTGAATCCTGGAAGATTGACAGGAGGGACAGGATGCTTCTGCTGATGAGCTGCTGCAAGGACTGCATAGGAGACATCAGTGTTTTACCAATGGAGAATGGAAATGTGTAAGTGCCTGTATTGTTATAAGGAACTGGAACCCGGCCAGAAAGATTTTCATCCGAGGTGTGCTAAAAAGTTCTTCGGGGCGGAAACCGCCCCTGAACTCCCCTACACACGGGAGAATATGCACGAACTTGCAAGTCAGGTCATCCGGTCAAGCACATCCGTGACCGGTGTGCAGGCGAAGATGTCATTGGATGTTGACAGAGGTGGGAAAAACGAACCTGCAAAATTCACTGTAGTCGGTTTGTGGGGGCGCTACATCTTTAAGCCGGAAAGCCCGATCTTCCGCTCCATGCCGCAGCTGGAAGACCTCACCATGAAGATGGCAGAAGTCGCCGGCATCAATGTGGTACAGCATACGCTTATCCGCCTTGCCGATGGCGAACTGGGATACCTGACGAAAAGAGTGGATCGTGGCAGCAGAGGCGAGAGATATTCTATGCTGGACATGTGCCAGCTCACCAACAGGCTCACGGAACATAAATATTATGGGACATATTCACAGCTTGCCCAAACGATAGGAAAGTATTCTTCGGTTTCCGGAATCGATGTTCAGCGATATTGGGAGATCGTGCTGTTCTCCTGGATTACAGGCAACTCTGATATGCACTGCAAGAACTTTTCTCTTCTATCAACCAACGGCCATGAATACAGACTGGCACCCGCATATGACCTGATTTCAGTAAAGTTGACCTTCCCTCGGGACACTGAAGAGATGGCCATGGCATTTGAAGTCGGTGCCGGGAAGACAGGATTTGGCAGAGATACGTTCATCAAGGCTTTCACTGAATCAGGAATGAACGCAAAGGCCTCGGAGAGGCTCATATCAAGAATATGCGATTGTGAAAGCACCTGGAAGAATCTCATATCAGAATCCTTCCTTCCGGAAGAACTGAAACTTGAATACAACGCACTGCTCGACAGCAGGCTGGACATCCTGCACAGCAGATCATAGCTGGTAATTATTAGTGTTATGAATTTTGTTGCATTTGTTGCACCATGTTGCATTTGTTGCAGAATGTTGCACTTTGGGCTCTATTTTGTTGCGTTGAAAATACGGTGCAAATATATACTGAAAAATCAATAACACAAAAACTACACGTTGTTATATCAGAATACAACAAAAGCGGTGTAAATCAATGACTTACACCACCTTTATTTATGGATATTATATATTTATTTGGTAAAATTATTTCACCTCCTCGTAGTCGGCGTCCTGGACGTTGTCGGAGGACTGGTTGCCGCCGTTGTCCTGCGGGCCCTGCTGACCGCCACCAAAGCCGGCACCTGCGCCCGGACCGGCCTGAGCGCCACCCTGTGCGCCGCTCTGGGCGTACATCTCAGCACTGGCGGCCTGGAATGCGGTCTGGAGTTCTGCCATGGCCTTGTCGATAGCATCCAAATCCTGAGCCTTGTGAGCGTCCTTCAGCTTACTGAGAGCATCCTCAATTGGGGCTTTCTTGTCGGCAGGAAGCTTGTCGCCAAGCTCTGAGAGCTGCTGCTCGGTGGTGAAGATCAGGGAGTCGGCCTGATTGAGCTTGTCAATCTTCTCGCGCTCCTTCTTGTCGGCCTCAGCATTGGCCTCTGCCTCTGCCTTCATACGGTCAATCTCCTCCTTGCTCAGGCCTGAACTGGCCTCAATGCGGATAGCCTGCTCCTTGCCGGTAGCCTTATCCTTGGCACTTACCTTCAGAATACCGTTGGCATCGATATCGAATGTCACCTCAATCTGTGGAACGCCACGGCGTGCCGGAGCAATTCCCTCCAGATTGAACTGGCCTATTGACTTGTTCTGTGCGGCCATAGGACGCTCGCCCTGCAGCACGTGGATGGTCACTGCGGTCTGGTTGTCGGCTGCAGTTGAGAATGTCTCGCTCTTCTTGCACGGAATTGTGGTGTTGGCCTCAATCAGCTTGGTCATCACACCGCCAAGAGTCTCAATACCCATAGTCAGCGGAGTCACGTCAAGCAGGACGATGTCACCTACTCCACCCTCCTTGTTCAGGATAGCGCCCTGAATGCAGGCACCTACTGCCACTACCTCGTCAGGGTTGACACCCTTTGAAGGCACCTTGCCGAAGAAGTCCTCAACCAGCTTCTGGACAGCCGGAATACGGCTTGAACCGCCGACCAGGATAACCTCGTCAATATCGGAATTGCTCAGACCGGCATCGTTCATAGCCTTGCGGCACGGCTCCAGACAAGCCTGGATCAGGCCATTGGCAAGTTGCTCGAACTTGGCACGTGTCAGAGTCTTGACAAGGTGACGCGGGACACCTGCTACAGGCATGATGTACGGCAGGTTGATTTCTGTCGATGTTGATGATGACAGCTCAATCTTAGCCTTCTCGGCAGCCTCCTTCAGGCGCTGCAGGGCCATCGGGTCTGCTGTAAGATCAGCACCTTCGTCCTTCTTGAACTCCTCGACGAGCCAGTTGATGATTACCTGGTCAAAGTCGTCACCGCCCAGATGGGTATCGCCATTGGTTGCGAGAACTTCGAACACACCGCCACCGAACTCAAGGATTGAAATATCGAATGTACCGCCACCCAGATCGAAGACTGCAATCTTCATATCCTTGTTGGCCTTATCCACGCCGTATGCCAGAGCAGCGGCTGTCGGCTCATTGACGATACGCTTCACATCGAGACCGGCAATCTGACCAGCCTCCTTGGTAGCCTGACGCTGTGAGTCGCTGAAGTATGCCGGAACCGTAATGACAGCTTCGGTAACCTCCTGACCAAGATAATCCTCGGCAGTCTTCTTCATCTTCTGAAGAACCATTGCCGAAATCTCCTGAGCTGTATAGAGACGGCCGTCAATATCCACGCGCGGCATATTGTTGTCGCCCTTTGTAACCTTATAGGGAACACGCGACACCTCTTTCTGGACCTGATCCCAGTTCTCGCCCATAAAGCGCTTGATTGAGAATACGGTACGCTGCGGATTGGTGATAGCCTGACGCTTGGCAGGATCACCCACCTTACGTTCACCGCCATCCACGAATGCCACTACTGACGGAGTTGTACGCTTGCCCTCAGAGTTGGCGATAACGGTCGGTTCGTTACCCTCGAATACTGCTACACACGAGTTGGTTGTTCCAAGATCGATTCCAATGATTTTACCCATATCTGTATTGTTTTTTAGTTTATACTCAAAATAATGTGCGGAACCGCACGAAACAGCTCCGCATATTCAGGACAAACTCTGTGCCACAGGCTCACAATATCTGCCAGATACGGCAGATTATGACACAGTGTGACTTTTTGTCATATTTTTGACCTTGTCTATAAACTTTATGACACGTGATGTATATTCCTCTGTATGTCTCAGGTACATAAATGCATGTTCCGGGGTGTCCGGTTCAACCCAAATCTCCTTGTAGCCTTTTGTCTTGGCATTATAGCACTCATAGACAAAATCGACCGAGACGAATCTGTCAGGCTGCCCGTGAATGAATAACATCGGCCTGTCACTCTTAGCAAGCTGATCCACAGACGATGCCTCCTTGAAATCCCAGCCGTAGTTTCTGTAGCAGTAATCGCTGGCCTTCTGAAGAGCCTTCTCATTAAGAATCGTATGCTGCCTGCGCAGATTGTCATACTGTTCCCACACCGACGCATAGCCGCAGTCTTCAATGAAACACCTTAGATTCTCCGGCAGATCCGGCTCACCGCTCAACATCATAGTGGTGGCAGCACCCATCGACACGCCGTGCACCACCATAAAATCATCGTTCCAGAGTCCGCAGGCCACATCTACCCAACGGCGTGCATCAAGTCTGTCATACCAGCCCATACGCACCACGCCCTCACTCAGGCCGTGATATTGCAGATCAGGCACCAGAACATTGAAATGCAGGGAATCGCGGTACATACGCGCCAGATGCAGCATACCTATATGATTGGAGCAGTAGCCGTGTAGCACGATGGCCGTACCCTCCGACTGCGGCAGACCGGCATATACGGCGTGTATCCGGACACCTGTCTCACCCATTATGACAGTGTCCTTGAAAACACCGTCCGCACGAAGGCTGTCATACCACGGTATCAGCCCCGGATAACGTTCCTCTGCTATATCACGCGCCTCGTCTATGTCGCGATATACGGTCTTGGGCGTCAGCGCGACATCGCATATCATACGCCCTATGCTGCAACTGTCAAGGACAGCCGATGACAGCAGCACCAACAGGGCATACCTTATCCGCAAATGCATTGGGCGATGCAAAAGATACATCAATCGCCAATACCGGCCTCAGGCATACCGTTGCCGGAAATAGCCTGCATAATCTTTGCATCCAGCTCGTCAGCAAGCTCCGGATTATCCTCAATGAGCTGTTTGGTGGCATCACGTCCCTGGGCCAGCCTCGTATCACCATAGCTGAACCACGAACCGCTCTTCTTCAGAATACCATACTCCACGCCGAGATCCACTATCTCACCGCTTCTGGAAATACCTGTGCCGAACATAATGTCAAACTCGGCCTTGCGGAATGGAGGCGCCACCTTGTTCTTGACAACCTTCACGCGCACCTGATTGCCGATGGTGCTGTCGCCGTCCTTCAACTGCGTAACACGACGGATGTCCAGACGCACGGATGCGTAGAACTTCAGGGCATTGCCGCCTGTCGTCGTCTCAGGATTGCCGAACATCACACCGATTTTCTCACGCAGCTGATTTATGAAGATGCAGGTGGTGTTGGTCTTGTTGATGGTCGATGTCAGCTTGCGCAGCGCCTGCGACATCAGACGTGCCTGCAGACCAACCTTGTTGTCACCCATATCGCCCTCTATCTCCGCCTTCGGAGTAAGAGCCGCCACGGAGTCAATGACGATGATGTCAATCGCTGATGAGCGGATAAGCTGCTCCGCAATGTCGAGAGCCTGCTCGCCATTGTCCGGTTGGGAAATCCACAGATTGTCAATATCCACGCCCAGCTTTGCCGCATAGAAACGGTCAAAAGCGTGTTCGGCATCAATAAATGCGGCGATGCCGCCGTTTTTCTGGGCTTCAGCAATCGCATGGATTGCCAGAGTTGTCTTACCTGACGATTCCGGACCATAGATTTCAATTATCCTGCCACGGGGATATCCTCCCACGCCAAGCGCGGCATTCAGGCCGATAGAGCCTGTCGGAATCACATCGACAGCCTCAACGCTGTCATCGCCAAGTTTCATGATGGAGCCTTTTCCAAAGCTCTTTTCGATTTTCTCGGTAGCCGCCTGCAAAGCCTTCAGCTTCTCACTGAGAGCCACCTGTCCGAAACCATTCTCCCCTTCGTTCTCTTTTTTTGCCATATTACTGATTTTTTTTATTATCCAAGACTCTAACCATGGTATTAGAAGTCCTTTCACGCAAAGTTAGTATTTCTACGCTCACGTGAACACAACAAACACAATATTTTTAAGAATCTGTCTTGAAATGTCCGATTAAAAACATTTCAAAACAGATTCTAAACAGCTTCTATATTTTTATTACCTTTGCATTTATGCCTGTATACCGCAGTGCGACTGCAATTGATGATAATACACAAACAATTAATAATTAAATGGTTATGAACAGCAAAGAATTGATGAACAGGGCGGCTGACAACATCCGCATCCTGGCAGCCTCAATGGTAGAGAAAGCAAAATCAGGTCACCCGGGCGGCGCAATGGGCGGCGCAGACTTTATCAACGTACTCTTCTCAGAGTTCCTGCAGTACGACCCGAAGAACCCAAGCTGGGTAGGCCGTGACCGTTTCTTCCTTGACCCGGGGCATATGGCTCCAATGCTTTACTCAGAGCTTGCCCTTGTCGGCAAATTCTCTCTTGACGAGTTGGCACAGCTCCGTCAGTGGGGTTCACCTACAACCGGCCACCCTGAATTTGACATAGCACGCGGCATCGAAAACACATCAGGTCCTCTCGGCCAGGGTCATTCCTACGCCGTAGGAGCAGCCATCGCAGCCAAGTTCCTCGCAGCGCACACAGGCAACCCCACATTTGAGAAGGAGACCATCTACGCATACATATCCGACGGTGGAGTCCAGGAGGAAATCTCACAGGGAAGCGCACGTATTGCAGGCGTGCTCGGCCTGGACAACCTCATCATGTTCTATGACTCAAACGACATACAGCTGTCTACAAAGACAAAGGAGGTGATGAACGAGGATACCGCTGCCAAATATCAGGCTCTCGGTTGGGAAGTCAGAGTCATCAAGGGCAATGACTGCGAGGAGATACGCAAGGCTCTCGCCTGGGCAAAGGGTGTCAGAAACAAACCGGCTCTCATCATAGGCAAGTGCATCATGGGCAAGGGTGCCCTCAGATCTGACGGGACTTCATACGAGGCAGACTGCAAGACCCACGGTGCGCCTATCGGTGGTCAGGCCTACATCAATACTATAAATTATCTCGGCGGCAATCCGGAAAAGCCGTTCCAGATATTCCCGGAGGTCAAGAAACTGTATGCAGAGCGTGCCAAAGAGCTGAAAGATATCTGCGCAGAGCGCTACAAGGAGGAGAAAGCCTGGGCAAAGGCCAATCCGGAAAAGGCAGCCGCACAGGACGAGTGGTTCAGCGGCAATGCCCCGAAAATCAACTGGCGGAAATGCGTACAGAAGGACAACGATGCAACACGTTCAGCATCGGCAGCCTGTCTGTCAATACTGGCAGAGCAGGTTCCGAACATGATTTGCGCAAGTGCCGACCTCAGCAACTCAGACAAGACCGACGGTTTCCTGAAGAAGACCCACGCTTTCACGAAAGGCGACTTCAGCGGTGCATTCCTTCAGGCCGGTGTGGCAGAGCTGACAATGGCATGCTGCTGCATAGGTATGTCTCTGCACGGCGGTGTCATCCCGGCTTGCGGTACATTCTTCGTATTCTCAGACTACATGAAGCCTGCAGTACGTATGGCAGCCCTTATGGAACTTCCTGTCAAGTTCATCTGGACTCACGATGCATTCCGCGTAGGTGAGGACGGTCCTACACACGAGCCTGTTGAGCAGGAGGCACAGATCCGTCTGATGGAGAAGCTGAAGAACCACAGTGGCAGACCGTCAATGCTGGTGCTCCGTCCGGCAGATGCCAAGGAAACCACGGCAGCCTGGTCAATGGCAATGAAGAACACCAAAACCCCGACTGCGCTGATACTGTCACGTCAGAACATCCAGAACCTGCCTGCCGGCAATGACTACAAGCTCGCTGCAAAGGGCGGCTATATTGTAGCCGGCTCAGACGAAAACCCGGATGTAATCCTCGTAGCTACAGGTTCTGAGGTATCCACACTGGTGGCAGGCGCAGAGCTGCTCCGCAAGAAGCACATCAAGGTTCGCATCGTAAGCGTTCCTTCCGAGGGTCTGTTCCGCAGCCAGAGCAAGGAATACCAGCAGAGCGTACTTCCTACAGGTGTCAGGAAGTTCGGTATGACAGCCGGCCTGCCAGTCAACCTGCTCGGACTTGTTCCGGAAGCAGAGGGCAAAATCTGGGGTCTGGAGAGCTTCGGTTTCTCAGCTCCTTACAAGGTGCTTGACGAGAAGCTCGGTTACACGGCAAAGAACGTCTATAAGCAGGTAATGAGCCTTCTGAAATGATGATTGGAATAGCAAGTGATCATGCTGCTTTCCCATTGAAGCAGTTCGTAAAACAATATCTCGAGGAGAAAGGGTTGCCGTACAAGGACTACGGCACCTACTCCGAAGAGAGTTGCAACTACGCCGAGTTCGGCCACAAGCTGGCCGAAGGCATAGAGAATGGAGAGGTTGAGAAAGGCATTGCCATGTGCGGCAGCGGCGAAGGTATATCAATGACCCTGAACAAGCATCAGGGCATACGTGCCGGACTGTGCTGGATTCCTGAAATTGCACATCTGATACGCCAGCACAACAATGCCAACGTACTGGTAATGCCAGGACGTTTCATTGACAATGATATGGCACGCAGGATTATGGACGAATACCTGAGCACTCCGTTCGAGGGTGGCAGGCACCAGACCCGCATCGACAGCATTCCTCTGAAATGATGGCTCAGGATTGAAATCGCAGAAACAGATTCTAAATAAACAATGAAGGACCGTTGATTCGCGGTCCTTCATTGTTTATTTATGTAACAAATTCAAATCACTCGTTCTCTGCCGGTAATGCAGGAATCTCTGTGGCCGGAACATCATATACCGGAGTAGATTCAGGATTAACCATCATTTCCTCTGTGGCAGACTGCATCATGACAGGGCCGGACGTGGAAACGCCGGACTTGCCGACAAAAGCCGTTGCTATGCTCATCACTACGATAAGCGCAATCAAAGTCCACGTTGATTTTTCCAGAAAATCCGTAGTCTTACGGACACCCATAATCTGATTTGAAGATGAGAAGCCTGCTGCCAGACCACCACCCTTTGAATTCTGTATCGTTACGATGAAACAAAGCAACACCGCACATATAACAATCAAAATGAGCAGAAGTGAATACATATTATTTGTCTTTTTGTTTATTAAACTTCAATAATGTTTCCAAGAAACGTATTTGGTCTGCAAAATAACAGCTTTTATTTGGAAAATTCAAGTATAAGTAACGAATAATTTCAATTGCCTCCTCATATCTGTGCTGACGGATGTAGATGTCCGCCAATGTTTCCGTGAACAGATTCTCGCCGACAGGCTGAGAGTCATCAGTCCCATCATTCTGCTCAGGTTCGGATTCCGGCAGTCTTCGTGCAATTTTCCCGGCATTCTCATCGGACAGGAAAGAAACGATACTCCTGTCGCACTCCGACAAATCCGCATCATCCACTTCGGAAGGGGCATCAAGACCGACAGCTGACAGATAGTCGGAAGTCTCAGGCACATCCGGAAGCAGTATTCCGTCGTCCGGCATTTCGCCGAGAAAACCATTCAAGGCACACATAGTCCTGTCCGACTGCATACGAGCCAGCTCCCGTGCAGACAGTACAGCATCAACCGACTTCTGTATATTTTCAGGATTGGAGAGGAAGAGCGCAGCTTTACCGGATTCTGAATCATAGTCAGACGAGCCGGCACACTTCAAGGCCGCAAGATACAGAATCCTGGCGGCACCGAAATACGGATAGCGCGCCACCATATCACGCAACTGTTCCTGCGCACTGCCATCCAGTGTTTCCGGCTCCGTTAAAAAATCCATTATGGAAGTGGTGTCCGACATATTACCAGTTCGCAACAGTGGCATTGAATATCTGGTCATTAATCTCGTCTATCATCTGCTGTACCAGTTCTTCCTGAACCGATGACAGCTGCTGCTTGGAATTATACTCACGCGCAGCGGAGAAACTTCGTTCAAAATCGTCCTTGTGGTTTGTATTGTTGACGAACCTCACCTTTACTGTCATTTTAAGTTCTATCATTGAGGAGAATCCGTCCGCAGATATGGATTTGTTTATCTGGTCATAGCCTGTTATCTCCCCCGATATGACAAGATCGCCGTTACTCTTTACCTGTTTCAGCTTGGTCTGCCTGACATACAAGTCACTTATAGACTCATTGAACATAGCAGTCATCGGAGCCCATTGATATGCGGCACGGTTTGCGAAAGGATCTATCATTATGGTCTTGACCGTATTGTAGTCGATTGACGCACCATTCAACTTGTAGGAAACCATACAGGATGCCAGCAGACACAGTGCTGTCAACAGCAGGAAAAACTTTCTGAAAAAGCACATAGCACAAGTTATTCGAGATTATACTCCTTTATTTTTCTATAAAGAGTGCGCTCCGATATATTGAGATCCTTCGCGGCATTCTTACGCCGACCGTTATGTTTTGCAAGCGCACGCTTTATCATATCCTTCTCCACCTCATCAAGTGACAGCGTCTCCTCCACATATACCTCCGTATCCTGAATGTCATCATCGGCATTATTCTGCTGAATATGCACAGGAGTATCTACACCCGGCTGGGTCGTGATTATTGAGACCGGTTGCTGGGACTGCGACGGTCTGCTCTGCTGGGGCGACATGGAACTCAGCCGTTCCTTCAGGTCTGTCACATCACGCCTCAGGTCAAACAACACCTTATATAATATCTCCCGCTCATTCTCAAACGAGTGGGACTGCGAAGCCCCTCCACCCATTGCCACCGGCAGCATGGACTCACGTCTGTCCGGCAGATAAGCGGCAAGTTCCGATGCTGACACTATACGTTGGGGAGCCATAATGGACATCTGCTCTGTGATATTCTTCAACTGGCGGACATTGCCCGGCCAATGATATGCCATCAGCATCTGTTTGGCATCATCGTCAAGCTGCAGAGCCGGCACGTGGTATTTCTCGGAACAGTCCGCGGCGAACTTACGGAACAGCAGCAGTATATCCAGACCGCGTTCACGCAATGGCGGAACCTTGACAGGAATGGTATTGAGTCTGTAAAACAAATCCTCGCGGAAACGTCCCTGTTCTATTGCCGCTGGCAAATCCACATTTGTGGCCGCCACAATGCGTACATCCGTCTTCTCAACTTTGGATGAACCGACTTTAATAAACTCTCCCGTCTCAAGCACACGCAGAAGACGTGCCTGCGTAGCCATCGGAAGTTCAGCTACCTCGTCCAGAAATATCGTTCCACCATCAGCTTCATCGAAATACCCCTTACGTTCATTGACAGCCCCAGTAAAGGCACCCTTCTCGTGTCCGAACAATTCGGAATCGACTGTTCCCTCAGGTATCGATCCACAGTTCACGGCAATGTACTGCTTGGATTTACGGAGACTGTTGGCATGTATTATTTTGGGAATATTCTCCTTTCCGGAGCCGCTCTCACCCGTAATCAGTACGGAAAGATCCGTCGGTGCCACCTGAATGGCGACATCTATCGCTCTGTTCAGTTCAGGGCAGTTTCCAACTATCTGGAAACGCTGTTTCATTCTGGACACATCCTCGCTGTTCATATCGCACTAATTATATCCGTCTGACAAAAATACACATTTTACGGCAAGAATCAGCAATTTTGGCAGAATCTGCTTCTAAATTGCTATCTTCGCGAACATATTCAAGCACAGAAGATATGAGAAACAGACTAATTGCAATTGCGGTCATTATGCTGCCGCTCTGTATATGCGCACAGGACATGCGTTTGTTGTCAATGGAGGAGGCCGTCTTGGGGACAGGTCTCAGGATAGCAGACATAAAGCCTTTCTGGAGCGACGACGGCAAATGCCTGACATACCGCTATGAAGGCAATGTCAACACAATCAATCTGGCTACAGGGGTTTCGACTTCAACGCCCGAAAGCCAGGAAGAAGCAACGGGCAGCGGCAATACAGAAGGATATGAGTCATGGGCATACACAAAAGGCGACAATATCTACACAAAGGATAATTACGGCAACGAAATTGCCATCACATCATATCAGGATAGCAATATAGTATGCGGTCAGGCTGTCAGCCGCAATGAGTTCGGCATAGAGGAAGGTATGTTCATGGCACCTGACGGCAACAAACTGGCATTCTACCGTAAGGACGAAAGCCGTGTCAGCTCATTTCCGCTTCTTGACATCACTACCCGCACGGGCTCGCTGCGGCAGGTCAAATATCCCATGAACGGAATGGACTCCGAAACAATCTCACTCGGAGTTTATGACAGGATAAGCAGGGAGACAGTATGGATGGACGTAACCGACTTCACGGAAGAGCGGTATCTGACAAACATATCCTGGAGTCCGGACAGCCGCACGATATACATTCAGGTATTGGATCGGAAGCAGAAGAATATGCACCTCAATGCATACGATGCAGCAACCGGTAAATTTCTGTGCACACTGTTCACTGAGCACGATGACAGATATGTGGAGCCATTGCACAAGCTGGTGTTCATAGACTCCGACCCGGACCGCTTCATATACTCCACAAACGTACGCGACGGCTATAGGAACCTTTATCTCGGCAATGTCAGCGGAGGTGAGCCCCAACGTCTTACAGTTTGCAATGGCGATGTAGAATATCTATGTCAGAGAGGTAACTATATCTATTACTACTCCACAGCAGTATCGCCCGTAGAACAGCATCTGTTTCGCGTGAACCTGAAAAACAGGAAACAGACCAGGCTGACAAAGGAGCCCGGATGGCACAAATGCAGCGTAAGTCCTGACGGGAAATGGTTCACCGACAACTGGTCATCGCTGGATGTACCGCGCAAGGTCGCCTACGGCAGTACCGACGGGAAGATTTTCCGTACATTCTTTGAGCCTGCCGATCCTGCCGACGCACTCAACTACGGCAGCATTGAAATGGGCACAATCAAGAGTGCGGATGGTCTCTACGACAACTGGTACCGGCTCATCAAGCCTCACAATTTTGATCCGACACAAAAATACCCTGTAATACTGTACGTGTATGGAGGGCCTCACATCCAGCTTGTTACCAACAGCTATCAGGCACAGCTCAGACGTTGGGAAATGTATATGGCGCAACACGGCTACATCGTATTCGTAATGGACGGGCGGGGAACTCCCGGACACGGCGCGGAATACGAGAAAGCCATACACCGCCAATGCGGGAAAGCCGAGATGTCCGACCAGATGGAAGGTATCAGATGGCTGATGCAGAACGAATGGGTTGACCGGGAACGCATCGGCGTACACGGTTGGAGCTACGGAGGCTTCATGACCATCTCGCTTATGGTCAACTACCCGGACATTTTCAAGGTTGGTGTAGCCGGAGGACCCGTCATTGACTGGAAATGGTACGAGGTAATGTACGGTGAGCGTTATATGGAAACCGAGGCCACAAACCCGGAAGGATTCGCGGCCACCTCACTCATATCACGAGCCAAGAATCTGAAAGGCAAACTGCTGATATGTCAGGGAGCCATAGATGAAACTGTCGTATGGGAACACAGCCTGAGTTTTATTGAAGCATGCATCAGGAACGGGGTTCAGGTTGATTATTTCCCCTATCCTACCCATCCGCACAATGTCAGTGGCAAAGACCGTGTACACCTGATGACGAAAGTCACAGATTATTTCGAGGACTATCTGAAGTGAGCTTCATTCCGGGCAGTTCTGCCAGGGAGTGGATTGTATAGTCGGCAGCACATACGGCACCATCTGCCCAACCGGCACCTGACAGCCATACTGTCCTGCAACCGGCAGTCGCAGCCGGTATCATATCCTTGTCAGGCGAATCTCCTATCGCGACAGTCTCACCGGCCGGAAGTCCAAGCGACTTTACCCCAAGAGTGAATATCTCCGAATCAGGCTTCCGCACGCCGACTACGGACGATTCTATAACATCCTTAAAAAAACGGTCTATGCCGAATTCACGCAGCACCGTCCGCATATTCCCGTAGAAATTACTCACTATAACCAGCGGGATTCGTTCTGACAGCATCTGCAAAGCTGGGGCGGACACAGTACCGATATTACGTACGACATAGCTGTAGCAGAAATCAAGTATCGCCTCGGGGGCTGCATTGATATGCATATACTCCAACTGAAGATGTATCTTACGTCTGAGAGTTTCCCGGAATGTAAAATCCGGTCCGATAACGGCATTTCTGCCAAGATAGCGTTCAGCATATATGTAGGCTTCGCGCAGCCCATCCACAGGCAGTCCGCATGACCGGTATGCCATACTGAACATTTGCATCCAATGAATGCCGTCAGTATCAATTGTTCCACCGAAATCAACAAGGGCACCTTTTATCATTACGAATCAGGACTCGCGTTCAGCCATCGAGCGGCAAATGCTCTCGTGGGTATGACGCATATTGAAACAGATCGCACTCATCACAGTCATCTCAAAGACTATATATGCCCAAGGACATCCGCAGAGCATAGACACATACAGGACAATGGCACGGGTATTGAACGTGGATATGTTAGCCCATTTCAGCAGAGGATACATCTGTCTGCACAATGTTTCCCGTATCGTTGCGGGAATATTCTCTCCGTATTTGGCATTGAGTATTGAGCGCATACGCTGAAACTCGGGAGTATATCGCTCCTGACGCATAGTGTAGTGCCCGTAGAAGAACAATGCGACCTTCAATAACCACCCTCTGCCCCAGGGTATAGTTTTTTTTTCTTCCAGTATTTTTTCACTGTCCGTCAGTTCGGAGTTCCCAGACTGATAATACATATATATGTTACGGTAATAATCCGCAAGACATGCCTGTCTGCTATGCAGTACGAATCCGGAAAAAGCGCACAATATCCATATCCATATTCCCCAATTGCGAGGCAGGCCGAACGGCATAGGCTGGGAAGTCAGGCGCAGACTTATGAAAAAATAGATACAGAAGAACCACACATCGCCGGCAAATCCGTCAAGCAGCCTGCCGATTTTCGTCTTTTTCCCGGTCATACGTGCCAACTGCCCGTCGGCACTGTCCAGTATGTCAGCCCATACCAGCATAAGGATTCCAAGCACAGTCCAGGCCATAGACTCGTAATAGAAGCAATAGCCTGCGAACGCGCCTATTACCATCGAAATCAACGTAACGGTATTCGGATGAAGTCCGAGTCTCTCACATTGCACAGCCCACCAGTAGCCTGCCGGACGTGTGAATTTTATATCCAACCACTCTTCCGTATCCTTGGCCTTGTATGTAGCCTCAAGCTGTTTTTTTCTGTCGGCACTGCTCATCTTGCACATTTTTCCCTGACAAGTTCCGATATGGCCTCAGCTGCATCCTCGCGGCACATAAAGAACGATGGCCAGTCATTGAAATCCACAATTACGGCTTTTCCCTGCGGAGTGACTATCGCATCTCCTCCGTATATGTCAATACCAAGCATTGAGGCTATCCGCATTACATCAGACCGGAATGTCTCCTCGTCCAATGGCGTGCAGCCAAGCTTATTATATGCCTCCAGACCGAATTTTCCATCGGACACGTTCTCCAAGAAACGATACCGGAACAGCCTGCCCTGTCCCACACCATAAAACTTCACTATATGGCCTTCCACATGTTCCTGAATCACGGCACTGCCTGCGCCTTTTTCCGAAATCCTGCGCATTACAGCATCCGCCTCTTCCCTACTGTGCACATAGCACACGTCATCAGCTTCCAGAGCGTGCGTGTCACCGCGCTTTATCCAGCAGGGAAACACATTCCAGTCTGACGGGAAAGAAGCGGAATCAACGATGGCACTCTTTACGAAGGGAAGTCCTGCACCCATAAGGAGGCGCACTTCCTCTGTTCTCCGGCAATTCACTACAGCATCCGGATTGTTGATTACCGGCACTCCGCCATCCATTATATTTCTTAGACGCGACAGAGCCTTATCAGAACGGCAGGAATGGAACACGGCATCGAACACCGAAGCATCATCTATGCCTTCGGCGGCAAACTCATCCTCGTGCATTCTGAAAAGCATATCCTCCGGTGTCTTGAGTTTCTTGCACACGGCATTGAATATCGCCCTGTCATCACTGATTCTGTTCGGAGAATACCTGTCCTCCCTTAAAATTCCAAGATACAGCATATCATTTTTCTATCAGTTTCTCCGCCTTTGCAATATCGGAGATGTGATCCACATCTATTATCTGTCCGAACCTGTATGCTTCAAGCCGCAATCCGTCAGCCACCATCTGTCTCTGGAAAGCACGCATACGTGACTGTCCGGCCGCCACGCAACGCTCAAGCGTGCCGAACGATTTTTCCGTAAGTCCGTAAATACCGCCGGACACACAATGACAGCCGGACTTTCCATCATAGAATCCGTTTATCATACAATGTTCATCCACACCGACATACAAAGGTTTCTCATCATCCACAAAATCAGTCACGCCCATTACCCCGTCTGCCTCACTAAGGTTGAAATAATCAACATAACCACGGAACTCTTCCTCCCTGAATATCGTATCAACAGTTGTGACGCACGATTTACAACCTCTAAGCCAAGGACTGAGTTCATACAGGCTGTGCATTGAACTCTCTGTTGCCTTGACAACCAGATGCAGATTATAAGTACCGCTGACAGATTCCAGATAATCTATAGTCCGGGTGTTTGCAGGATTGACTATGACAGATATGCCATCAGCACCGCAGCCGCGCAATATTCCAAGGAGGCGGCCTATCATAGGCTCGCCGCATACCGTTACGAGCGGCTTCGGTACAGACATCCCCTCGTCTGCGAGACGGCTGCCTGCACCGGCTGCAATGACGGCAAACTTCATAGATTAATCCTCCGGGTTATCCAGCTTCAGTTTGTCACTGTCATCCCTGCGGTCGTAATACAGTTTGCGCAAAGGATTGCGGTGAATGAGTTCCTCATTGCGACGTGAGCGTACAATGTCTATGGCCGCATACACAGCCTGACGGAATGGGTGTTCAGATGCAACGCCCTTGCCTGCAAGGTCAAAGGCAGTACCGTGACCGGGTGATGTTCGCACCACAGGAAGTCCTGCCGTGAAGTTCACGCCGCCTTCCATATCGACAGTCTTCAGAGGGATAATTCCCTGATCGTGATACATAGCAAGAACTGCATCGAATTTCTTATAATCCGCCGAACCGAAGAAACCGTCAGCCGGGAACGGTCCGAAGCACTTTACCCCTTCTGCCGACATTTCCTTTATGGCAGGAATTATCTGTTCCTGTTCCTCCCTGCCGAGCAGACCCCCGTCACCGGCATGGGGATTCAAGGCCAGCACGGCAATTCTCGGTATCTCTATACCGAAATCATTTTTCAAAGAGTCATTCAGGATAGTGATTTTCTCCTTTATATTCTCCGTAGTAATCAATGAAGCGACCTTGGATATAGGCTCATGTACAGTGACAAGAGCCACGCGCAGACTTTCGTTCATAAGTATCATCAAGGCCTTCCTGCCCTCGCCAAGTTCATGTTCAAAATACTCAGTATGTCCCGGGAACGGGAACTTATCTGAATGTATGGTGTTCTTGCATATAGGAGCCGTAACTATCGCATCAACCAATCCTTTTTTATATTCATCCACAGCACGTTCAAGCGCCTGGTATGCCGCCAGTCCGCCCTCTGCGCTCTCTGTTCCAAGTTCCACCTTGACCTCATCGGCATTGCAGTTGACAAGATTCAATCTGTCAGGCTGTGCGTCCGCCGCAGAATCGACAATAGTGAAATTTGTCTGTGAATCAATGGCCTTACGGTGATATGCAGCCACCTTGGGCGAGCCATATATGACAGGCGTACACAGTTCCATCATCTCGGCATCGGCAAAAGTTTTGAGAATCACCTCATAGCCTACACCATTTACATCACCCTGGGTTATACCTATTTTCAATCTCTCCATTTCAATCAATCATTATCAGGTTCCACAACAACTTCCTCTACCACGAATGAGAATCTGCGCTCGTCTATCTCGTCCGGCAGCTGCAACGAATATACGGCAGCCTCCATCCTGCGCATCAGATTTTTCTTCTCCTCGCCGGGAGCATACACAAATGCCTCGGCCACTACGACCCTGCCGTTCTTCTCATCGACACGGCTCACCGATACGAACGGGCCACCCATATCATAGTTCTTCATCTCCCATAATCCTCTGGCTATCTGGGCATAGCGTCCGCGAAGCTCACTGTCAGTCACATCCACGTATGGCCTTGCGGTCTGCATATACTGTCCGTCTTTAGGTCCCGGTATGTTCACCTTCATCACAGAGTCGCGCTTGTTCAGGCAGTATTCCCCGGTAAATGTCTCCGGATCCGTGTATGGGTATGAATAAACCACGAAACTCATGTCACGGTAGCCTCGGTCGGTTGATGCCCAGAAGAAATCCTTTGCGGTCTTGGTCTTGGTGAGTTCAACCGGCACCCAAACGTCACAACCGAACTGATTCTGAACCTTCTCCTGCACGAAATCGCTGTGTTTCTCCTTGAGCAGGTCAATCTCCCAGTTCATATCAGCCCTCGTGAAGAAATCCACCACGTTCTGACCATACTCGCCAAGATACTCCTTCAGAGACTCCGAATCCGGAGCCTGAAGCGTCATTATCATCTGCGGAGCTGCATACACATTGCGCGAGAACTTAATCTTGGGGGCAGTGAAGGTCCTGTCAATATTGACAATGATTATGTTGCGGCAATAGCGCAGTGTACTGCCGTACGACTGGCTTGCAATCTTCGAGACCTCGAACGACTCCTCCACCTGCGGCAGTCCGGGTACAGGCTGTTCCAGCAATGCAGTCAATGAATCCACCAGCCCGTCCTGAAAATACTCCGTATCCGCCACAAGCAGAATCTCGTAAGGCTTGCCGGACGATGTAGGCTTCATTGAGCCTCCTTTTCCGTTACCTCCACAGGCACCCATAATGAGAGCAGTGGCTAAAATCAAGAAATACCTGTTCATATTGTTCTTCTATTATATTATATTATATTTATTGATTTTTCCCGGCGGTGTTGAGCATTCCGCAGGCAGCCCATACATCTTCGCCACGCGATGCACGTATCGAGGCGAACACTCCGTGTCCTGTCAGACAGTCGCGGAAAACCAGCATATTCTCATCGGGCGATGTCCTGAGCGGGCTGTCCGGTATGGCGTGAAAGCGTATCAGATTGACGCGGCAGCTCAAGCCTTCGAGCGCACGCACAAGTTTCTTCGCATCAGCCTCCGTATCGTTCACATTCTGGAACATCGTGTATTCAAATGACAGTCTGCGCTGATGGCTGAAGTCATAGCCGCGCAGAACCTCCAGCATTTCGGTCATCGAAAACGCCTTCTCGGCTGGTACCAGCTGTACACGCTGCTCCGGTGTAGGCGCGTGCAGGCTCACAGCCACGTGGCATTCGCAGCCCTCCACCAGCTGCTTCAATTCACGGCGCAGCCCGACAGTCGATATCGTTATCCTGTGCGGACTCCATCCGAAGCCCCATTTTGATGTCAATATCTCCACCACAGTCAGCACGTTCTGCAGGTTGTCCAGAGGCTCACCCATTCCCATAAAAACGATATTGGTAAGTCGCTGCTTCTCCGGCAATGACAGAATCTGGTTCAATATCTCACCTGCCGTCAGGCTGTAGGCATATTTCTGACGGCCTGTCATACAGAACACACATCCCATCTTGCAACCGACCTGCGATGATATGCAGAGCGTCGCCCTATCCCCTTCGGGAATGAATACGGCCTCAACACTGCGGCCTCCATCCACAGGAAACAGATACTTCTTCGTGCCGTCAGCCGACTCCACGAATGTGAGCGGGGCAGCCAGCCCGATGTCATATCTCTCAGCCAGTGCCGAGCGGAACTTCAGTGATATGTTGCTCATTGCATCTATTGACGCAACCTGCTTTCCATAGAGCCAGCCAGCCATCTGCCCGGCAGCAAAACCCGGCATTCCGACAGAGGCCGCAACCTCCTTCAGCTGCGTCAGAGTCATTCCAACAAGAGACATTCTACCACTCATAACCATTTAACTTTGCTAAGTTACGCAATAGATTCTATAATCGGGAATACTGCTGGTCTTTTTTGTCTTTTCAAAGACTTCTGCAGGATTCCGTACTGTCTGATATGCAGATATTGTGTATATTTGTTTCAATACGACAATACGATGGAAGGAATTGATTACATAAGGATTTCCAAATACGGAAAAACAGCGGAGATACGGGAGTTGTTATCCCAGTATAAATCCGACTACATAATATTTGTCGCAGGAGACTTTTCAGGAAGCGACTGTGAGGAAGAACTGATAAAGGCTATGGAAGAGACCGGTGCAGGAATAGTCTATTCGGATTTGTGGCGCAATACCGACGGAAAGGCCGTACTCCATCCGCTATGCGACTGGCAGAAAGGCAGTCTGCGCGATGACTTCGATTTCGGGGAGATGATGCTCGTGTCGCGCGATGCCGTTAACTGGTATCTTGCACAGTCATTGCAGGAATTCCGGTTCGCCGGATTCTACCAGTTCTGGCTCACCGTTTCGGAAAAGTTCGCCATCAGACATATCAGCAAGGCACTTTACACTGTGACCGAGACCGACACGCGCGCGTCCGGCCAGAAGCAGTTCGACTACGTGAATCCGCGCAACCGCGAGGTACAGATTGAGATGGAAGCCGCCTGCACGGAGCACCTGCACCGCATCGGTGCGCTGGTATCGCCGGAGAATCTGAAAAGTGTCGATTTCAGCGCTTCCGAAACGGATTTCGCCAACACCGCATCCGTGATAATACCCGTCCGCAACCGTGTCCGCACCATACGCGATGCCGTGGAGTCCGCATTATCGCAGCAGACCGCTTTTCCGTTCAATGTAATCGTGGTAGATAACCACTCCACCGACGGAACGACAGATATTCTGAAAGAACTGCGGGAGACCGACACCCGCGTAGTCCATATCATCCCGGAGCGCGATGACCTCGGCATTGGCGGCTGCTGGGATCTGGCCATACGCGACAGCCGCTGCGGACGTTTCGCAGTGCAGCTTGACAGCGACGACCTGTATAGCAGTCCGGCCACTCTCCAGACAATAATAGACAAATTCTACGCTGAGCAGTGTGCAATGGTGATAGGCAGCTACCGTATGTGCGATTTCGACCTCAACACACTTCCGCCCGGAATCATCGACCACCGCGAATGGACTGACAGCAACGGTATGAACAATGCCCTGAGGATAAACGGTCTGGGTGCGCCACGTGCGTTCTACACCCCTGTAGTACGTCAGATAGGCTTCCCCAATGTAAGCTATGGTGAGGACTATGCTGTCGGCATCACCATCAGCGGCCAATACCGCATAGGCCGCATCTTCGATGAGCTGTACCTGTGCCGCCGCTGGGAAGGCAACAGCGATGCCGCCCTCAGTCCGGAGAAAATCTGTGCGAACAACACCTACAAGGACTCGCTCCGCACCGCCGAACTCACCCGGCGAGCCCCAGCTGCTCCGCCTTCCCGCTGAAGCAATTCACGTTTTTGTTGACAGACCTGAAACTTTCAACATTTTGCATTGGCAGTCCCGTTTTCTGCCCGTACTTTTGCGAATCTATTAACCATCAAAAATTTCGGATACTATGACAGACACAGAAAGCGAATTGGCAATAGGACGCTATTGCGACTTGACGAACGATGTTGCGTTCCAATGGATTTTCGGACGCGAGGAGAACAAAGACCTGCTCATAGCACTGCTCAGCGGGCTGATTACGGACAGGAGAATCAGGGATTTGAAATTCTACAAGCAGAGGCAGATGCCGTTCTCCAAGGAGCTGAAGAAGAGCGTGTTCGATGTGTCGTGCAGGACTGACGACGGTTCGTACATTGACGTGGAGGTGCAGGTGAGGAAGCAGGACAGGTTCGAGGACAGATGCCTCTACTACTCGACATTCAACATCCAGGGCCAGATCAGAGAGTCGGCGGAGGAATACAGGCTGAAGCCTGTGTATGTGGTGTCGATAGACGGCTTCACGCGCAACCACGGAGACGGATGGGACGGAAGGGTGATTTCTCACTACGTGATAGAGGAAAGTGAGGTGCACGAGATGATGACGGACAGCCTGCACTTCATATATGTGGAGCTGCCTGCATTCAACAAAGGCTGGGAGGAGATAGACAACGACAAGGACAGGTTTCTGTACTGCATAAAGCACCTGCACGAGATGGACGAGCTGCCGGAGGGTTTCACCGACGGTATATGGGAAAGGTTCACGAGACAGTGCGAGCTGGCGGAGATGCCTGCGGAAATAAAGGAAGAATATATCAACACTATGACAACAGAAATAGACAGAAGGGCGCAGGATTTATACGCAAAAAGAGAAGCACGTAAGCTTCGCGAAGAAATACGTAAGGAACGCGAAGAAATGCTCAAAGAAAAAAGTCAGCTTCGTGAGGAGAAAAGTCAGCTTCGTGAGGAGAAAAGTCAGCTTCGTGAGGAGAAAAGTCAACTTTGCAAAGAGAAAAGTCAACTTTGCAAAGAGAAAAGTCAACTTCACGAAGAAGAAAACAAACTTCACGAAGAAGAAAACAAACTTCGCGAAGAAGAAAACAAACTTCGCGAAGAAGAAAACGAACTTCGCGAAGAGAAAAGAACCGCACGTGCAGAAGGCCGTGCGGAAGGTCGCGAAGAAGGAGAGCTCAAAGCGAAACTTGATGATGCAGGCAAACTGAAAGCAGCCGGCATTCCAATTGATATAATTTGTCAGTGTACGGGTTTAAGCCCGGAGCAGGTATCAGAATTGTAAGAACTGCACAAGGATGCGGAACACCTTGCCGGGAGCCTGATTCCAGCGCTCCATAGCATCGGCTGCGGTCTCCGGAGTCTCTACGCTGCTGATAAATTCGGAGGCAGGGAAATCAGATGTCTGCATATAATGTATCACGGCACGGAAATCCGCCGGTTTGGCATTGCGCGAGCCACGGATGTCAAGTTCCTTCTGGACAAACAGCTTCGTAAGCAGTTCGGTAGTACCAGGGGCGTAACCGATAAGCGTGACACGTCCGGTAAACGACACATTCTCAATGGCCTGTTGCTGGGTCATAGAATTTCCTACAGCCTCTATCACAACATCAGGGCCGAGATTGGAGGTCAGTTCCATCAGCCTGTCGTGAATGTTCTCCTTCAGCGTATTGATTGTATAGGCGGCACCTACACGATGAGCCAGTTCCAGCTTTCTGTCATCAATATCCGACGCTATGACTGTGGCTCCGCGCAAAGACGCACGGACGATGGCACCCATACCGACCATTCCGCAACCTATTACCCAGACTATGTCCGTATCCGTCACCGCCGCACGGTTCACGGCGTGGAATCCCACGCTCATAGGCTCAATCAGGGCTATGCTCTTCGGAGAAAGCCCGGGAGCCTGTATTATCTTACCCCATGGAACGGCAATGTATTCGCGCATTGCGCCGTCGCGCTGCACGCCCATAGTCTCGTTATGCTCACAGGCATTGCTGCGCTCGTTGAGGCAAGCCTTGCAATGACCGCAACCGGTATATGGATTGACAGTGACCCTCATTCCGGGCAGGACTGCAGCCGGCACATTGTTGCCGGTTTTCACGACTGTAGCACTTACCTCATGACCGGGAATGACCTGAGGCTTGGCCATAGCATTGCGCCCGCGATAGGTATTCAGGTCACTTCCGCAGAAGCCCACATAATCGATTCTCAACAGCACCTCATCATCGCCCATATCAGGCTCCGGCAGGGAAATAACCTTGATGCATCCCTGTTCGGCAATTTGCAAAGCTTTCATTGTCAGTCTGTAATTTTATGTCCTTTCCAACCGTAGAATGCGCACACCGCGAAACATATCATCGGCACGATGTATGCGATATGATAAATCTGCTCCGAGGAGTGCATTATGTATGCCGTGAATTGAGGCACGCAGGCATTGCCCACGATTGCCATCACCAGGAATGCCGATGCGCTCTTGGTCTGCTCGCCAAGACCTGCGATGGCCAGTGAGAACTGCGTAGGATACATTATCGACATAAAGAACGATACGGCCAGCATCGCATATATTCCCACCATTCCGCCGAACACGGTGATTATCACGCACAGCAGCACGTTGACAATGGCGTAGAGGCAGAGAAGTTTCTGCGGAGCTATCCTGACCATAAGCATAGTGCCTATCCAACGGCCCAGCAGGAAGCAGAGCATATAGATTCCGAAAAATGTGGTGGCCACGGACTCACTCAGTCCGGCGTATGTACAACAATATACAAGGAACAGGCTGTTCACGGCAGTCTGGCCTCCGTTATAGAAAAACTGTGCGATGACGCCCCATTTTACGTGGTGACGGCGTAGCACGGAGAAGTCTATCAGCTTCTGCCCTGCACGTGCGGAATTGTCATTGTTCTCATCGCCTATCTTCGGAAGCTTGACTATGATGAAGCATACGGCAACAATCAGCAGAACTGCGGCCAGTATCAGATACGGCAGCTTCATTGACTCCGTCTCAACATTGACAAAGCCGTCCCAGCCACCCGGATAGTCTGCAGGAAGAGTCTCGCGTGTATAGTCGTTCCCGCTCAGAACCAGCTTGCTCAGGAACATCGCCGAGATGAATGCGCCGAGACCGTTGAACGACTGCGCCAGGTTCAGGCGGCGCGGAGCGGTATCAGGATTGCCCAATGCCGTAACGTAGGGATTGGCCGATGTCTCTAAGAAACACATACCCGTTGCAATCACGAAGAATACGCAGAGATATGCCCAGTATTCTTTAACCATAGCCGCAGGAATGAACAGCAGACCGCCAATGCCCGCAATCAGCAGACCGCACACAACGCCGAACTTGTAGGAATAGCGCTTCATCAGCATAGCGATAGGTATCGGGAAGATGAAGTAGGCCAGCCAGTAGGCCGACTCGGTGAACGATGCCTCGAACGTGTTGAGTTCGCAGGTCTTCATCAGCTGGCGTATCATCGTAGGCAACAGGTTACTGCTTATCGCCCACATAAAGAACAACGAGAACACAAGTGCCAACGGCAGGATATTCTTTTTCTCTTTCATAATTATGGAATTTTATTCGGACATATTCTTAATGTAAGGAAGTTCCACAAGGTCGTGGAATCCGTAGAATCGCGCGGCATTGCCGCCGAGGAACATTTCTTTCTCTGTATCAGCCAGATCCTTTGACTTGACAATGAAGTCGTACGACATCTTGTAGGTTATGGCACAGATGGTACGCGGATAGTCCGAGCCCCACATCAGTTTGTCAATGCCCACCAGGTCGATGGCCTCACGTATGGCACGCACCGCCGACGGATACGGATAGAACTCCGCATTGAAAAGCCAGGTGATGCCACCGCTCTCCACCATCACATTCGGATTCCGGGCAAGCTTTATCTGCTCCTGCCAGCCATCGCGCGTGACAAAGCCGAAATGGCCTATGGCAATTTTCAGATTCGGACACTCTGCAATGACTTCGCGCATTTCCGCGAGCTGGGTCTCACCCTCCGCAAGATCAATCAGCAGAATCACTCCCCGCGATTCCATCAGGCGGAACATACGCATCATCTCGTCAGAATTCAGCATTATGCGTCCGTGAGAAGTTTCCAGCCTGTGGGCAGGTATCTTCAACGCCTTGAATCCCTGCCCGATATATTTGCTTGCCTCCGCAAGGAAGCCCGGCTCATACGAGCTGCACATTGCCGACACCAGAAAACGGTCCGGCCACTGTTTCTGAACAGTTCCCAGATATTCAGTCTGATTACCGTCAATGAACTCCTGTGTTATGACGGCCGCGCTGACCTGCGCATAGTCCATATTTGCGAGGAAAACCTCTGCGGAATTACGGCCGTCTATCATAAACGGCGGCAGCATCTGCACTTCCCCGTCCAGGAAAAACGAGCGGCCACGTGTGGTAGTGCGTATCGGCTTGCCGTCCCAGACCGTGTCCTGACGGAGCCACAGATGCGCGTGTGCATCGACAATCTGCATATCCGTCAGGAGTTCTTCCAGCGTGAATACATCTGGTCGCCTATAATCTCGCGCACCTTCGCCACCAGCTGCTCATCCAAAGGCTCACCCACCCAATCAATGTTTTTCTTCACATTCTCAGGATTGGCCGATGAGAAAAGTGTCGTGGTGATACGCGGATTGTTCGATGTAGAATACTGCATGGCCAGTTTCTCAATCGGATAGCCTACGCTCTCGCAATACTCTGCGGCACGCTTGCAGGCAGCCTGCAGAGCCGGTACAGCCGGATGCCAGTCAGGAGCTCCGCGCTTGGTCAGCAGTCCCATAGCGACAGGCGAAGCATTGATCACACCTATTCCGCGTTCCTCGAAGAAGGGCAGATATTTCAGTATGAGGTCATCGTTCAGGCAATAGTGGCAGAAGCAAAGAATGCTCTCCACAGTACCTGCCGGCACGTGTTCAATCACCCACGTGATGTTCTCCGGCTGAAGGTCTGTGATACCCACATGGCTGACCACGCCCTCATCGCGCAGCTCCGCCAGTGCCGGCAGAGTCTCCTCCGCCACCTGATGCAGGTCAGCGAACTCAATGTCGTGAACATTTATCAGATCAATATGGTCAATGTTCAGGCGTTCCATACTCTCATAGACACTCTCTTTGGCACGCTTCGCAGAGTAGTCCCAGGTATTCACGCCGTCCTTTCCGTAGCGTCCGACCTTCGTTGACAGATAGTATTTGTCACGCGGAATTTCCTTCAGCGCCTTGCCCAGCACGGTCTCTGCCTTATAATGTCCGTAATACGGAGACACGTCAATGAAGTTGATGCCGTTATCCACCGCAGTATGCACGGCCCTGATGCCTTCCTGCTCCTTGATGTCGTGAAACACGCCTCCCAGAGAAGAGGCACCGAAACTCAGATTGGAGACCTTCATACCGGTCTTGCCCAGCTCATTATATACCATATCTTTACTTTTTAGAAATATCAGTCACGAAGATACGCAAACTATTTCTTATACAGCACCTTTTTTTCACTATTTGGTATTGGCAAAAATGAAGGAAGATACTATTTTTGCATAAAATGGCTGTTCAGCTAAATTCAAAGCAATAGATGTTGTCACCGCATGATTAAAGAGAAACAAATTGAGGATCACTTCATAAGCAGACTCGTAGATTTAAAATACACATTGCGGGAGGACATCTGCGACAGGAACACGTTGGAAAGGAACTTCCGCAACAAGTTCGAGCAGCTTAATCACGTACATCTGACCGATGCGGAGTTCACCCGTTTATTGGAAGAAATTACTGACTCCGACGTATATTCTGCCTCAAAAAGGCTGAGGGAACGTGACACATTCATCCGCGAAGATGGCACCCCACTCCAATATATGCTGGTAAACATCAAGGATTGGTGCAAAAACGACTACGAGGTTATTCACCAACTTCGTATGAATACCCGCAACAGTTTCCAGCGTTATGACGTGATAATCCTAATCAATGGTCTGCCCATTGTACAAGTTGAACTGAAAACTCTTGAGGTCAGCCCACGCCGTGCAATGCAGCAGATTGTCGATTACAAGAACGATGCAGGTAACGGATACACAAATTCATTGCTTTGTTTCGTACAAATGTTCATCGTAAGCAACCGGACAAACACATACTACTTTGCAAACAACAACAATCAGCATTTCAATTTCAATGCCGACGAGCACTACCTTCCCGTATATCAGTGGGCCGATACAGCCAACAGGAAAATACCGAATCTGGATGATTTCTCAGATGTTTTCCTGCCTAAATGCAAGCTCGGTGAAATGATAAGCCGCTATATGGTTCTCGTTGCCAGTGAGCAGAAAATCCTGATGATGAGACCATATCAGATTTATGCCGTAAAAGCCATAGTGCAATGCATTGAAGAGAATCGTGGCAACGGATATATCTGGCATACCACCGGCAGCGGTAAAACATTGACATCATTCAAGGCGGCCACATTGTTGAAAGACAACCCCGACATCGCCAAGTGTCTGTTTGTGGTAGATCGCAAAGATCTGGACCGCCAGACCCGCGAAGAATTCAATAAGTTCCAGCCGGGGTGCGTTGAAGAGAACACGAACACAGACACTTTGGTACAGAGAATGTTGTCAGAGGACTACGCAGACAAGATTATCGTCACCACAATTCAAAAATTAGGCATAGCATTAGACCCGCATAACCGCAACAATTATCAGCAGTTGTTATTGCCATTGAAAGACGAAAGAATGGTATTCATCTTTGATGAGTGCCACCGTTCCCAGTTCGGTGAAAACCATAAAGCCATCAAGGAATTCTTTCCCAAAGCACAGCTGTTCGGATTTACAGGTACGCCCATTTTTGACGAGAACGCCACATATACCCAGGCCACAGGCGAGACTGGACAATACAAGACGACTGCGGATGTATTCCAGAATCCGCTTCATTCATATACTATCACGAATGCCATTGACGACAAGAATGTTCTGCGTTTTCACGTTGACTATTTCAAGCCGGACGATGCAACCGTTACATCCACATCGGAGAAAGTCAGGAAACAGGCTATTGTTGAAAGTATATTGGGCAACCACAAAGCCGCCACCAATGATATGCGTTTCAATGCCCTGTTCGCCACAGCATCAATCAATGACGCCATTGAGTACTACGGCCTGTTCAAAAGGGAACAGGAGAAGCGTATAAATACGGAAGGTGGTTATGAGCCATTGAATATTACCTGTGTATTCTCACCACCTGCAGAAGGCAACAAAGACATCATGCAGATTCAGGAGGATTTGCAGCAGGAACGTATTGACAATGAGCAGGAACCCGACAAGAAGAAAAAGGCTCTTCAGACAATCATTGGTGAGTATAATGTCCGATATGGCACCAATCATACCATTGAGGAATTTGACGCATATTATCAGGATGTACAGAAAAGGATAAAAGACCAGAAATACACCAACAAGGATTATCCGCACAGGAACAAGATTGATATTACTATTGTTGTGGATATGCTTTTGACAGGATTTGATTCAAAATACCTGAATACGCTTTACGTTGACAAGAATTTGAAATATCACAACTTGGTACAGGCATTCTCACGCACAAACCGTATTCTTAACGACACGAAACCATACGGCAACATTTATGATTTCCGCAGTCAGCAGGACGATGTGGACGAAGCAATTGCAATGTTCTCGGGTGAAAAGACTGACCAAGAGACGGCCCGCCTTGTATGGCTTGTCGAACCTGTTGAGACTATCAGACAGAAGTTCAATGATGCAGTCAGGAATTTACGTGACTTTATGGCACTGCACAGCCTGGAATTCAATGCCTCAGAAGTTTCGAATTTCAAAGGCGATGAAGCCAAGGCTGGTTTCATCAACTACTTCAAGGAAGTCCAAAGATACAACACGCAACTCAATCAATATACAGATATAAACAAGGTCTGCGACACCCAAAGCAGTATAAGCGAGCCTTCAATACAGTATGGCTTTGCATTATCAGAAGATGATATGAACGCATTCCGAGGCGCATATCTTGACATCGCAAAGGAACTGAAGACGAAACGTGAGAAGAAAGATGTTGAAGTGTCAGAAGAAGTTGAAGAGCTTGATTTCGAGTTCATACTGTTTGCCTCGGCACTGATTGACTATGACTATATAATGGGACTGATAGCCAGATATGTCGGTACACCGACTGTCAACAAGATGACCAAAGACCAGCTTATCAGCCTCATTATGTCAAGCTCGACAATGATTGACGAGCGCGAGGACATAATTGCATACATCAACGCATTAGACCCAAATATCGTAAACGGAAAGACCGAACAGCAAATCAAGGATGAATACGAGGTTTTCAAGACTGAGAAGTTCGCCAAGGAGCTGACTGACATTGCCAATAAGCATCAGTTGGATATCACCTTACTTGAACAGTTCACCCACCATATTGTTGAGCGCAAGATATTCGATGGCGAGGAACTGAGCAATCTCCTTGAACCTCTTGAATTAGGCTGGCGTGACCGCATCAGCAAGGAAGAGGAACTGATGAGTGACCTCATACCGCTTATGAAGCGAATGACAGGAGGCCAGCAGATATCCGGACTTGATGCGTACGAGGAATAAACTTTTGCAACATATTATGGAAGATATACTGAAAAACAACAATTTCATCGACGACATCCGTGCTTTGATAAACGAAGCAAGGACACAGGTCGTGCACACTGTGAACACCGTAATGGTTGCCACTTATTGGGAAATAGGCAGACGAATTGTAGAAGAAGAGCAAAACGGCAAAGAACGCGCAGAATATGGCAAATATCTGATTAAGAACCTTGCAGAAGCACTTACGGCTGATTTCGGGAAAGGTTTTGGAGAAACTAACTTGAAATATTTCAGGCAGTTTTACCAAACATTTCCAATTCGTCACACACTGCGTGACGGATTAAGTTGGTCGCATTATCGGCTTTTGATGCGAGTGGAAAACGAAGAGACTAGAACATTTTATCTGAATGAAGCAATAGAATGTGCTTGGAGTGTAAGGCAATTGGAACGGCAAATCAGTTCTTTCTACTACCAGCGTTTGCTTGCCAGTCAAAACAAAGGTATTGTCAAAAAGGAAGCAGAACAAAATAACGCACCCATTACACCATCAGAAGTCCTGAAAGACCCATACATTCTTGAATTTCTAGACTTGAGCGAGCGCAAAGACTATCTTGAAGCTGATTTGGAAAGTTCATTGATAAGTCATTTGCAGAGTTTTCTGCTTGAATTAGGCAAAGGATTCTCATTTGTAGCCCGCCAGCAGCGTATCACTACCGAAGCAGGGAAACACTATTACATTGATTTGGTTTTTTACAACTACCTGCTCAAATGCTTTGTACTGATAGATTTGAAAATCGGCACTCTTACACCTCAGGATGTAGGGCAAATGGATTTGTATGTACGCCTATACGAAAAGCAGAAACGCACTTCCACCGACAATCCGACCCTCGGCATCATCCTTTGTTCCCAGAATGATGGAACCGTAGTGAAGTATTCAATGCTATCCGAAAGCAAACAGCTTTTCGCCTCACAATACAAGCTCTATCTGCCAACAGATGAAGAATTTAAGCAGATTATGAGTAGAAAAGAATTTTAAGCAATGGCTGACACGACCAAAATACTCCCCAAGCTCCGCTTCCCCGAATTTGCCAATGATGGGGAATGGGAAAAAGTAAAGTTGGGAGAGGTTGTAACATTTTGCAACAGTAAATGCAACAGAAGCGAGTTAAGAATCGACACTTACATTAGTACAGAAAACATACGGCAGGATTTCTTAGGTATAAAGCGAGCAGTTAATCTGCCGCAAAATGGCTCTTTCACAAAATTTAGAATAGGTGATATTTTGGTTTCCAATATTCGCCCATATTTGAAAAAGATATGGCAAGCAAATTTTGATGGTGCAGCATCTAATGACGTTTTGGTTTTTCGGACAAAAAATCAAAACTACGATGAATATGTTGCTCATCTAATCAAAAGTGATGCGTTTGTAAATTATTGTATGGAAGGGGCAAAAGGGGTTAAAATGCCTCGCGGTGATAAATCAACGATGTTGGAATATAGTATTCCACTTCCTTCTCTACCCGAGCAGCAGAAAATTGCTTCGTTACTCACCTCGTTAGACGAGCAGATTTCCGCCAACACGAAAAAACTGGAGGCTCTGAAAGCCCACAAGAAAAGCCTTATGCAGCAGCTTTTCCCCGCCAACGGCGAAAAAACGCCCAAACTGAGATTCCCGGAATTTAAGAACACCGGAGAATGGAAAGTCGTGAAGTTGGGAGAAATAGCCAAACGAATAACTTTAAAGAACAAAGACAAAAAGTCTTTGCCTGTATTAACCAACTCTGCTTCAGGGGGAATTGTAAAACAAGAAGATTATTTTGACAGGGAAATTGTCAGCAAAGATAATCTCATAAACTATTACATTGTTTCTGATGATGATTTCGTTTATAACCCTCGCATTTCTACAATTGCACCTGTAGGGCCTATTTCAAGAAATAAAATCGGAGAAGGTGTTATGTCGCCTTTATATACTGTATTTAGATTTGTTGAAGGCGATGTCGATTTTTTTGAGCATTATTTTAAGACGAACAATTGGCATCAATATCTTAAAGACAAGGCAAATTTTGGTGCTCGATTTGACAGAATGAATATTTCCACAGAAGATTTTATGGGATTGCCAATACCATTTCCCCCTCTTACCGAACAACAGAAAATCGCCTCATTTCTATCCTCCCTTGATGATATAATTCAGGCGCAGGACAATAAAATACAGAAATTGGAAACATATAAAAACGGATTGATGCAACAGCTGTTTGCTAATACTATTGATTGTCAACCCACATATTAATATCTTTGTAACAACTATAAAATCATATTACGATGGAAAATTTGATAGACAAGGCTCTAAAAGGGCTAATGAGACAGACTTTAGTGGAACTTGAGTCCAAGACCAGTAGCGACGTACTAAACTATTTTGGTCCAATTGCTGATGGTAATGAAAACGCCTTTCTCGGAATAATAGAGGATTTGGCAAATGATCCTGACAAGAAAAATCGTCTTACAGTTATATTAACGACTACAGGCGGAAGTGCATTGGCAGTTGAAAGATATGTGAATATCATCCGTAAACATTATGAAACAGTCCATTTTATTGTACCTGATTACGCATACAGCGCTGGAACAATTTTCTGTATGAGCGGAGACGAAATATGGATGGATTATTTCTCTGTTCTTGGCCCAATTGACCCTCAAGTCAAGAACAAGGAAGGTAAATTCGTCCCAGCATTAGGATATTTGGATAAGGTGAACAGTTTGTTGGAAAAAGCAAAAAATGGAACTCTGACAAACGCGGAATTTCTGATTCTGAAAGATTTTGATTTAGCCGAACTAAGAGGTTACGAACAGGCAAAAGAATTAACCATCTCACTATTGAAAGAATGGCTTGTAAAATATAAATTCAAAAATTGGGATAAGCACAGAAACGGCAATTCTGTAACGCCAGCAGAGAAGTCCGCTCGCGCAGAAGAAATCGCAGACAAATTGGGAGACAATAATATATGGAAAACTCACGCACGCCCCATACGCATCGATGAATTGGAAGAACTGAAACTCAAAATAAGAGACTACAGTGATGACACAGAGTTAAGGTCAATCATCAGAAAATATTACAATCTATTGACAGATTTAACAAACAAGTACGGTATGAATATCTTTATTCAGACTCGTAAATACATATAATTATGGGAGAAACAGAGAAAAGGATCACTGATTTGATGAACAATGTAGAAAAATTGCATTACGACACGACAACTTTAGAAACATTCGAAAAATCTTCTAAAGAATTTCAGAATTTGATAGAACAGGGTTTGGCTAAATCTCGAGGCTATAATCTGCAAACTATAGAAGATAGAATGACATTCGCATTTAATGCTACCTCCTCTCTATAACTGCTTCGCAACAACGAATAGTTACGAAATATGACCACCCATAACCAGCAAGAATTAGGCAAGACCCTTTGGAACATCGCAAACAATCTGCGGGGGGCTATGATGGCGGACGATTTCCGCGATTATATGCTGTCTTTCCTTTTTTGGAAATATTTGTCCGACAGTTACATTGCCGCAGCTAAAAAAGAACTTGGCAGCGATTACGAAGAATTGAAGGAATGCAATGATTCATCGCAAAAAGGAAGTCCTCTGCAATTGTGGTATAAGAAGAATCCGGACGATGCACAATTGTTTGAGAAACAGATGCGCAGAAAGATTCATTATGTAATAAAGCCGGAGTATCTATGGGATAATATTGCAGAACTGGCAAGAATCCAAAGCGGCGAATTGCTTACCACTATAGAAAAAGGTTTCAAATACATTGAGGAACAATCATTTGGCAGTTCATTCAAAGGATTGTTCTCTGAAATAAACCTCAACTCGGAAAAGTTAGGCAAAAGCTATCAGGAAAGAAATACTCTGCTTGCAAAAGTAATAACCACAATAGCAGCAGGTCTTGCGGAACTTTCTTCCGATTCCGATTCTTTGGGCGATGCCTACGAATATCTGATCGGACAGTTTGCAGCAGGTTCCGGGCAAAAAGCCGGAGAGTTCTACACGCCGCAGAAAATTTCCACCATTCTTTCAAAGATAGTCACACTTGATTGCCAGGATCCGAAAAGCGGAAAAAAGAAGCAGATTAACCGCGTACTTGATTTTGCCTGTGGCTCAGGATCATTGTTGCTGAATGTCAAGAAAGAGACTGGAGCCAATGGCATAGGCAAAATCTATGGCCAGGAGAAGAACATCACCACATACAATCTGGCGCGAATGAATATGCTGCTGCACGGTGTGAAAGACACTGAATTTGAGATTCATCACGGCGATTCTCTTGCCAATGACTGGGATATTCTTAACGACCCTAACCCTGCCAACAAAATTTCATTCGATGCAGTTGTGGCAAATCCGCCGTTCTCACTCAGATGGGATCCAACTGAAGATACTGCCAACGATTTCCGCTTCAGCCGGTACGGCATTGCTCCCAAATCTGCAGCCGATTTTGCATTTCTGCTTCACGGTTTCCATTATCTGAGCAATGACGGCACTATGGCCATTATACTGCCTCACGGAGTTCTGTTCCGTGGAGGCAAAGAATTGGCCATTCGAAAGAAATTGCTTGAAGATGACAACATTGACGCTGTTATAGGATTACCGGCAAACCTGTTCTACTCTACCGGCATTCCTGTCTGCATAATTGTATTGAAGAAATGTCGCAAGAACGATAAGATTCTTTTCATCAACGCCAGTTCTGACGAACATTACGAAAAGGGCAAACGGCAGAACTATCTGCGTGATGAGGACGTTGATAAAATTGTCACAAGATACCAGGACAGAGAGTACGAGCCACGCTACTCACGTCAGGTATCACTACAGGAAATACGTGACAATGACTACAACCTGAACATCACACGTTACGTAAACCTTTCAAAGGAAGAGGAAGAAATTGACCTGTATGAAGTCAACAGGCAACTGCAGGACATAGAAAAGAAAATCATTGAGTCTCGCGACAGGCACAATGCTTTTCTCAGGGAATTGGGCCTGCCGGAACTCCCATAGACAATATACCTTCACTTGAAATGAACGAAGTTCTGTCAAATCTCAGTGGGTGCATCAGAATGCAGCTTGAAGCGTGGCCGGAAGTACGTAAATCCTTCGAGGCACTGGATGCTGTGAGGACGAAGGTTCTCTCTTCATCCGGGCTTACACTCCAGTTCAATCCGGCAAGAATAGGCTCCACAACAGCCGCAATAAGCAGGGAGGCCATACGGAAAAGGAAATGTTTCCTGTGCGCGGAGAGCCGCCGGCAGGAGCAGATTTCATTCGATCTGGGCGATGGCTACGAATTGCTGGTCAATCCCTACCCTATATTGAAGGAGCATTTCACAGTGACAAGCCGCACACACCGCAGGCAGTCCCTGTCCGACTGCTACGGGAAGATGCTGTCTATCGCCGGTGTACTGCCGTCGGAATACATCATCTTCTACAATGGTCCGCGCAGCGGCGCATCGGCACCCGACCACCTGCACCTGCAGATAGGACTGTCCGCCGGCATACCTCTGGTGGACAAGCTCAAATCAAACATACTTCCGGAAAAGGCTCTGTTCACCATCGAGCCGTTCGGATACCCTGTCACCATAATGCGCCATACCACGCCGGAGTCATTCAAGGCATATTACAACACGCTGGCCATACTTGACGACGAATACGAGCCGCGTCTGAATGTAATGGCTATGAACCTGAACGGCGAGGTGATATGCGTATTCATACCACGCGGCAAGCACCGCCCCGACTGCTATTATGCCACGGACTCATCCAAGCGTCTGGTCAGTCCGGGAGCCATTGATATGTTCGGCCTCGTAATCACGCCACGCGAGGAGGATTTCAACACTCTGACAGAAGACGATGTCCTGAAAATCTACAAGGAGGTAACTCCACGGGAACCGCTGCTGAACGTAGGAATAATGCAGTCGCAGCATATACGTTTCTCTCTTGACACACCATATTCCGACGGAAGGAACATTTACGAAGGGGAAAACGAAGTCTCCGTCAATAACGGCAGAATAATCTGGCAGGGAGAATCCTACGGGGAACTGTCCCTGCAGCCGGCATACAGCAAGGGAAAGTTCACCCTGCACGATGTCACCATAGGCCGCGACTTCCACTGGGAGCGCAACGAGGACCAGTCATTTTCCGGTAGTCTGAAGTTTGTCATTGACGGCGATTCGCTATGGGCTGTGAATACACTTCCGGTAGAGGATTATCTGACGAGCGTGATATCATCGGAGATGAATCCGTCCGCCCCGAAGGAATTCCTGAAGGCACACGCCGTAATATCGCGCAGCTGGGTGCTGGCACAGCTATCGGCTTCGCGCAGCAAAAAGGACGCTGACAGATCCGAAACGGCAGAAAGTAACTGCATCACCACGCCCGACCGCATAATAAAATGGTACGACCACGACCAGCACACACTTTTCGATGTGTGCGCAGACGACCATTGCCAGCGCTACCAGGGACTCACGCGCATTGACAATCCGAATGCCGTGCTGGCCGTACACGATACTCACGCCGAGACTCTGGTTTACGACGGTCACCTGTGCGACGCGCGTTTCAGCAAGTGCTGCGGTGGAATCAGCGAACAGTTCGAGACCTGCTGGCAGGACAGGCACGAAGAGTATCTGACACCTGTGCGCGATGCATCATTCACCGACAAGGCCATACCCGACCTGACCAACGAGGCTGAGGCGGAGCAATGGATACGTGCCACGCCACCGTCATTCTGCTCAAAGCCGTCGGAAAATATACTGAAAAAGGTGTTGAACGGCTATGACAGGGAAACGACAGGTTTCTACAGATGGAAGGTGCAATACAGTGCAGAGGAATTATCTGAACTGTTCGCCAGAAAATCCGGCATCAGGATAGGACGCATCACAGCCATGGAACCTGTCCGAAGAGGTCCGTCCGGACGCATATTCGAACTGCGGATAAAAGGTACGGAAGGCTGTGTGGCAATAGGCAAGGAACTGGAAATCAGACGTGTATTGTCAGAATCGCACCTGTACAGCAGTGCATTTGTCGTGGATACGGAGAAGGATTCCGAAGGCAATATACTTACTTTCACGCTCACAGGAGCAGGATGGGGTCACGGCGTAGGCCTCTGTCAGATAGGTGCTGCGGTAATGGGCAGCAACGGGTACGGTTATCGGGAAATTCTGTCACACTATTATCCCGGCACGACATTGGGAAAATTCTACTGATTGCCGGATGTTCCGTTCTCGCGCCGGGTAAGTTCGCGTATTATGCCTATGCAGAACGGCAGCGAAAGAATGAACGTACAGGTATCGGAAATGGCCATAGTAGCCTGAAGTCCACTGAGCCCCCAAAGATGAGGAGCTATGAGCAATGCAGGATAGAAGAATATCCCCTGACGGCTGGCCGACATCAGAGTTGCCTTGACAGTACGGCGAATATTCTGCAGCAGCATATTCGTAGGCGAAGTGACACCGACAAACGGGAAAGCCACACATTGCCAACGCAATACCGTAGTCCCTATGCGAATGAGTTCCGGATCCTCCGAGCGGAAGAAAGCAATAATCTGGGGTGCGAAGATGTAGCCGTACACCGACATCAGAATAATTACTGTAGTGCTGGTCTTCATCGTAAAGATATAAGCCTCCCTGACACGCCCGTATTTGCCCGCACCCCAGTTGAAACCGCAGACAGGCTGGAAGCCCTGACCGAAGCCCAGAATCACTGACATTGCGCAGAGCATCACACGCGATACTACCGAGAAGGCGGCTATCGTGGATGCCTCACAGCCCGGCACTGCATACTTCGCTGCAGCCCAGTTCAGGCATATCGTGGAAATGCAGCCTAAGGACTGGCGCATCAGCGATGGAAGCCCTACCGCTCCAATCTCACTGTAACGCTCTGCCGACGGCGCGAAATTGCGCAGATGTATATGCACATTCCCATGGAACGATGTGCCCCACAGCAGCATACACCACGAAACGAACTGGCTGACAGCCGTAGCAAGTGACGCACCCGCCACTCCCATATCCATACGGAAAATGAATATCGGGTCGAGTATCACATTCAGTATGGCACCCGATGCCACGCCTATCATAGCGAAGAACGCATTGCCCTGCATTCTGAGCTGATTGTTCAGGGACATCTGCGAGACAAGGAAAGGTGTGGCCAGAAACAGATAGCGCAGATAATCCTCGGCGTATGGCAGGACCTCGTCAGTAGCACCCAGAAGTCTCGCCATTGGAGTAAGCGCCGTCATTCCTGCAACTGCCACGATAATGGCAAGAATCAAAGACGTAAAGAATCCTGTCGCAGCCATCTTCTCCGCACCCCGGATATCCCTCGCACCCAGGGCACGCGACAGATAGTTGCCGGAACCGGAGCCGAAGAAGAATCCTATGGCCTGTATGAACGCCTGATACGCGAATGCCACACCGACAGCCGCCGTAGCGCCCGTGCTGATATGCCCTACAAAATAGGAGTCAACCAGATTGTACATCGCGCTCACCGACATACTTATGATAGTCGGTACAGCCAGACGCAAAACCAGCTTCGGAACAGGCGTACCTGTCATCTGCTCGTATTTAGCCTGACGTTTCTGTATGTCATCCTGAGCGTCTCTCATCTGCCGTGCATATACAACCCAATAGCAAAGTTAGACATTAATACGGTTCATCTGGCTATGGCAAGGGTAAAAACACTTACGCGGACATCGGCCACCGCACCCATAGTATCGATAAGCGATGTGAGCGTAGCTCCGGTCGTTATGACATCATCCACCAAAAGCACGTGCCTATCCTGCAAGACAGCACTATCCGACACTCCGAACAGGTTTTCAGCATTTTCCCAACGCTGGAACAGGCCCTTCATGGCCTGCGCGGAATTACTCAAAGTCCGTTTCACAATATCGTTTCTGATTGGAATTCCCGTCACATCCGATATTCCGGCAGCAATATAGTCGCACTGGTTATATCCGCGCTTCCTGTATTTGCGCCGGGACAGAGGTACAGGCACTATCAGGTCAATGCCGTCAAAAAAATGTTCCTTATCCAACAGATGCGCCGCATTGCGGGACAGTTGGAATCCGACATCGGGATGGCCGTAATATTTCAAATGATAGAGTATTCTGCTGTAGTTGCTTTCCTTGTAATAGCCCATGTACGATGCGGCCCTGACAAGTTCCAGTTCCGACACAAGCAACTGTTCTGTAGCATTGGGTTCTCCCTGCCTGTACCCCATCAGCGGCATCTTGAGGGTACACGCCACACAGATATCACGCTCACCTATGGACAATCTGCGCCCACAGACCATGCAGAAGCGCGGCATCAGCACATCCGCAACCGATGAAAGCAGTTCCATCGGCTAGAGTTCGTTGAGTTCCAGAATCCCGGCCACAAGTGAAGGTTCAAATCCCCTCTGTGCCGCAAAACGCATAAGCTTGGCTGAACGCTCATAGTCTGACGAGAACCTGAGGCCGCGCATCTTCGAGTCAATGACACTCCGCAGCACCTCATTGTACTCACGGCTGTCAATGTCATCAAGAGTCCGCTGTATTATATCACGCGGCACACCTTTATTTATCAGCGCAGCCTTTATCTTGATTCTGCCCCATTTGCAGAACCGGAGCTTGTCGTGTACGAATGCAGCCGCATAACGCGACTCATCCAAAAAACCTTCTTTCACCAAATGCTCCACGATGCCGTCAATACTCTCCGCGCCCAGTCCGTCACGTCCGGAAAGTTTCGCTACGACCTCGCTCCTGCATCGTTCTGCCGCCGAGCAGTACGCCTCGGCCTTCTTTAATGCTTCCTTATCGTTTATCATTGGTATAAGCTTTTGCCATACGACGGCGGCCGCTGATGTCATTTCTGAAAAGCACCTCATAACCCTGACATTTCAGAAGTTCATCCAAACTGTCCGCGTACAGCGGGTTAATCTCAAAATATATTGCTCCATGCGCACTCAGATGGGTACGTCCGAAATCACCTATCGCACGATAGAACACCAGCGGATCGTCATCAGACACGAACAATGCGGTGTGAGGCTCATAGTCAAGCACATTGTTCTCCATATCCTTTTTTTCCGACAATGCTATGTAGGGAGGATTGGACACAATCACGTCAAATTTCCGTTCATTACCGCACGGACAGAAAATATCCTGCCGCTCCAGCTTGACATTTACATTGTTCGCCGCGCAATTCTCACGGGCAAGCGCCAGAGCCTCCCCGCTTATATCCCAGGCACGGACATCCAACGAAGGATATCGCGATGCCATGGCTATAGCAATGCAACCCGTGCCTGTACCTATGTCTAACAATGAACCATTGCCGTCACACTCAGCCATCATCCACTCAACCAGTTCGGTAGTCTCCGGACGGGGTATCAAGGCCCTACTGTCACATTTTATGCGCAACCCGCAGAAATCCGTATAGCCGAGGACATATTGCAAAGGCTCTCCCGACACGATACGTTCAAGCCACCCATCCACCAGGCCAAGACATCCGTCATCAGGAGCCAGTTCCGGTTCAAGATAAAAATCGCTGTCACTGATGCCCGGAAGACTGTCACAAACGGCTTTCGTCAGCGCCCTTATCTCCGGGACCTGAAAATGCCCGTCAAGACGCTCCGCAATCCGTCTTTTCAGCCTGCGCATCAGTTCACGGTAAATGTACTGCTCTCAATCATAGGACTGGCGGCTACCTGCCCTGAAGGTAAAGGTGTCTCAGTGTCCAGTTCTACACTACATGATATGCTGTATGTACCTTTCTCTGTCAGTACGAACTTGGCATTCTCCAGCACGACAGGAGCATAGCCGGTCGGATCAATGACTTTTACAGTTACAGCTGGAATAATAACTTCCGTCCCACCCTTGTATATATGTACATGATAGTAGCCGCGATAAAAACCGCTGCCCTGTTCCTTAACCTGTATCTGAACTTTGAAGTTCTGTCCCGGAACCGGACTGGAAGGCGACACACTGACTTTGCCATAGACTGGAATGACCGGATACTCCTTGGAACAGCCGCAAACAGCAAAAACGACTGCCGCGAATGCAGTCAATATCAGAAAACGCTTCATACTATATTGTCACATTAATGTTGTCATACTATCTCCAAAGCTATCCGTATCATCTGATCCAGCCCGGTCTGCCGTCCCTCCACGCTCATCCTTTCGCCTGTAGCAAGATGATCCGTAACGCTCAATATGGTAAGAGCCTTCCTTCCGCTCATAGCGGCATTCAGATATAGACCGCTCGCCTCCATCTCAACACCCATCACACCGGCACGCGCCCACTCAATCTGCCTCGGATCATCATAGAATGAGTCCGATGACAGGATATTTCCGACACGGTAAGGTATATCCAGACGCTCGGCAGCCTCTACAGCTCCGCGCAACAGTCCGAAATCGGCAATAGGTGCATACGTTCCGGGGAACTTGTATTTATCAGCAAAATTGGAATCCGTACATGCTCCCATTGCGAACAGCACATCGCCTAACTGTACATCTGTGGTATATGCGCCACAGGTTCCCACGCGGATTATTTTCTCAACATCGTAGCAGTTGAACAGTTCGTATGAATATATTCCGATGGACGGTATTCCCATACCGTGCCCCTGTACGGACACCCTCTTCCCTTTATAGATTCCAGTAAAGCCGAGCATACCCCGTATCTCACTGTAGCATCTGGCGTTGTCCAGATATTTCTCCGCTATGAATTTCGCCCGGAGAGGATCGCCGCACACCAGCACTGTCCGGGCAATATCATCGTATTCAGCCGCAATATGCGGCGTAGGAGTCTGTTCCCTGCTCATATATTTTCACCTTTTATAATTGCAAATCTACTTATTCTTTGCGAATTTACCACTAACTTCGCACTACAGAATTGCGAATATGAATCCGACCATAGCACTGATGTACGATTTTGACGGCACATTGTCCCCCGACAATATGCAGGAGTACGATTTTATGAAAGCCATCAAGGTAGAGGACAAGAACCAGTTCTGGGACGAGACACACAGTATTGCCCGAAGTCAGCAGTCCAGTACCATACTCAGCTATATGAAGCTGATGATAGACAAGGCCAAGGCCGGAGGCATAAGCATACGCAGGCAGCAGTTCGTAGAGTTCGGCAAAGGAATAGTGCTGTATCCGGGCGTAGAGCAGTGGTTTGATATGATCAACGGGCAGGGCGCGGAAATGGGTGTCAACATTGAGCATTACATAATCTCATCAGGTCTGAAAGAACTCATTGAGGGTACATCAATCGCCCGGTATTTCAAGAAAATCTACGCCTGTTCGTTTATGTACGAGAACGATGCCGCTGTATGGCCTGCTGTAGCCGTCGATTTCACATCCAAGACCCAGTTCATCTTTATGATAAACAAAGGCATATACGATATCTGGGACAACGCGAAAATCAACGACTCGATGCCTGACGACAAGCGCCCCATTCCATTCCAGAATATGATTTATCTGGGTGACGGCGAGACCGACATTCCAAGTATGCGCATAGTGAAATCCGAGGGCGGACACTCCATCGCAATATACAAACCGACATCGGAAAACAGCCGTGCCCAGGCACGCAATCTGGTCCGTCGCGGACGCGTGAATTTCGCCTGTGCAGGCGACTACACAGAGGGCAGCGAGCTGCATCGTGCAATACTCGCTACAATTGCGAAGATAAGGACGGACTCCGATTTCCGCACAATGGAGTCAACCAACCAGCGCAATATGCGCGCCACACAGTAAGCTGATGTCAAAGAGATTCATAGTCATAGCCATTCTGTTCAATGTATGTCTGATAGCCTCAAACCTGTTTGAGACCAAGATATTCACGGCATATTCCATAGTGCTCACAGGAGGTCTGCTGATATTTCCCATATCATACATCCTCAATGACTGCATCACCGAGATATGGGGATTCCGCAACGCCCGCTTTGTCATCAGAACTGCATTCATAATGAACCTGTTTGTGGTCGGAGTGGCACAGCTTGTGAGAATCCTGCCTTCTGCCCCGTTCTGGAACGGACAGGAACATTTTGACTACATCTTCAATGCGGACCTGAGAATAACAACAGCTTCAATGCTGGCATTCGTATGCGGTTCACTGGTGAATTCCCTCATTATGGACAGGATGCACAAGGCATCAGCCGAAGGGAAAGACTTCGGCTGGCGTGCCATTGTATCCACATTGGGTGGAGAAAGCCTTGACTCCATCATTTTCTTTCCGATTGCATTCTGGGGTGTCGGGGTCAGAAATATGCTGACAATGATGGTAACGCAGATTGTATTGAAGACAATATATGAGATAATCATACTGCCGATAACATCAATGGTCGTGAAAAGGCTAAAAAGATATGAGTACTGAGCAGACGGCATCCAAGCGCAACTATCAGAAAGAACTGGAGCGAAGGATAGAGCAGTTCCAGAGGGAAGACAGAGTCCCGCACCTTCTGCTGCACAGCTGCTGTGCCCCTTGCAGCAGCTACGTTCTGGAATACCTGTCGGAGTACTTTGACATTACCATATTCTATTATAATCCCAACATCACCGACCCGAAGGAATATCGCAAGCGGGCGGACGAGGTCAGAAGACTCATTTCGGAGCTTCCGGTCACGCATCCGGTATCATTTCTGGAAGGCGACTACGAACCGCGTGTCTTCACGGAGGCGTCCAGAGGTCTCGAACACGAGCCGGAAGGTGGTGCACGATGCGGAAGATGTTTCCGCCTGCGTCTTGAAAAAACGGCACAGGCCGCTGCACGCATAGCCGAAGAATTGAACGAGGAGATACTTTTCACCACTACCCTCACAATCAGTCCTCTGAAGAATGCAGAGCTGATCAACAACATCGGTCAGGAAGTGGCGGACAAGTATGACGGCGCAGTCTGGCTGAACTCCGACTTCAAAAAGCGCGAAGGATTCAAACGCTCCATAGAACTTTCCCGCCAGTATGACCTGTATCGTCAGAACTACTGCGGCTGCGTCTATTCCAGATGAACAGGGGACAGGTATCGGCTTACAGAAAAGACAAGCCTGGCCACACGTATGCTGCCAGGCTCGGTTATAAGCTACGGAAATTCCTTCAGTGCCCCTCTGTCCGAAGCATTCTACAGTGGCGGCCCCAACAGCATCCGGGCGTTCCCGTCACGTTCACTCGGCCCAGGCAACTATCGCTCTACCAATAAAGGTGATGACCCGTATTTCTTCCACGGAGGCGAGACGCGTATGGAAATCAACTCCGACTTCAGCGGGGGATTAAGTCACGATTTTCTCAACGGGACAGCCCTTGGAACCGGATTCGGAGTACGTTTCGTATTCCAGTCACTGGTAGTACGTCTGGATATGGGTATCGCACTGCACGCGCCTTACGACACGGGAAAGTCCGGATACTACAATATTCCAAGTTTCTGGAAAGACGGAGTCAGGCTTAATTTCGCCATAGGCTACCCATTCTGATATAAAAAGCAGTACTTTTGCATCTGTAAACCAAAGAAACCAGCCGTGGACCATTTATGGGCATAAATGACTTGCCGGCAGGACAGACTGCCATTGTTGACAGCGTAGGGGGAACAGGCGCATTACGCCAGCATTTCCTTGACATGGGCCTTATTCCAGGTACGGAAATAAAAATGTTGGGAGCCGCACCGATGGGGGACCCTCTCAAAATATTGGTGCAGGGCTATTCGCTTACGTTGCGTGTGGCTGAAGCCCATCAGATCCAAATCAGGAAATCAGAGAAAAACACGGTTGAGCCGGATTCGCCGTTGGACGAAGTAGGTTATAACCCGAACGATCACGAGGAAGACCCCCATCCCGGCTTGGGTGAGGAGGGACGGTATCATTCACGCGAGAATGAGCAGCCGCTTCCAAAAGACACGGTACTGACGTTCGCACTTGCCGGCCAGCAGAACTGCGGCAAGACAACAATGTTCAATGTTCTGACAGGCTCCAACCAGCACGTCGGAAACTTCCCTGGAGTTACAATTGACCGCAAGGACGGACAGATAAAGGATTTGCCGGGTACAGTAGTAACGGATTTGCCGGGCATCTACTCATTATCGCCATACACCATAGAGGAAACAGTCTCGCGGAACTTCATTCTGAACGAGAAGCCCAAAGGAATAATCAATATCGTCGATGCCAGCAATATAGAGAGACATCTGTACCTGACAATACAGCTTATGGAACTTGGCATTCCAATGGTGCTGGCATTGAATATGATGGATGAGGTACACGGCAACGGCGGTTCTATCCGCGTAAACGAGATGGAGAGGATTCTCGGCATACCTGTGGTACCGGTCTCAGCCGCAAAAGGCGAAGGTATAGACGAGGTCGTAAGGCACGCCATTCACGTGGCAAAGTATCAGGAAGTACCCGTACGACAGGATTTCTGCAGTCCGGAGGACAATGGCGGAGCCGTCCACCGCTGTCTGCACAGCATAATGCACCTTATTGAAGATCATTGTAACCAGACCGGAATCCCGAGCAGATTCGCCGCAGACAAGATAGTGGAGGGCGATACGGAAATTATCAAGTCATTGGAACTCTCGCAGGAAGATATTGATGCAATCGAGCACATCGTGGAGCAGATGGAGAAGGAACGCGGACTGGACCGCTCTGCCGCAATTGCCGATATGCGTTTCTCCTTCATAAGAAAGCTGTGCGCCAAGACTGTTGTCAAACCTCGTGAAAGCCGCGAATATCTTCGCAGCCGTCGTATTGACCGCATTCTCACGGGGAAATGGACAGCACTGCCCATATTCCTGCTGATTATCGGCCTTATTATCTGGCTTAGCATTGACGTGCTTGGTGCACCGCTCCAGAAATGGATGGAGAACGGCATAGGCTGGATAGCTGGGATATGCCAGACAGGTATGAGCCGTGTAAACGTAAGTCCAACCATACAGTCACTGGTCATAGATGCCATCTTCGGAGGTGTAGGCGCTGTAGTCAGTTTCGTACCGGTCATTGTACTGCTGTTTTTCTTCCTGTCAATGCTTGAGGACAGCGGATATATGTCGCGTGTAGCTTTCGTCACAGACAAACTGCTCAGAAAGATTGGTCTGTCAGGACGAAGCATAGTGCCATTGCTGATAGGTTTCGGATGCTCTGTACCGGCAATTATGTCGGCACGCACCCTGCCCTCCGACAAAGACCGCAAGCGTACGATAATGCTCACTCCATTCATCAGCTGCCCCGCAAAGATTCCTATTTACGCCCTTCTGACAAGCACTTTTTTCCCCGGTCACGGTGGTATCATATTGATAGGTCTGTACCTTGGAGCCATTCTATGCGGCATTCTCGTGGCATTAGTCCGCAAATGGACAACCAGGCATTCCGAGCCTGCCCCATTCGTAATGGAGCTGCCGAACTACCGTATGCCGAGAATTTCCAATGTAGGACACCTTCTGTGGGACAAGACCCACGACTTCCTGCAAAAGGCTTTTACGGTAATATTCCTCGCTACAATCGTCATCTGGTTGCTCCAGACATTCAACTTCCGTTTCAATATGACGGAGAACGGTGAAGGCAGTATGCTGGCCACCGTAGCCGGCTGGATAACTCCGCTGTTCAAGCCCATAGGACTGGGTGACTGGCGCATAATCACTGCTCTCATCTCCGGCATTATGGCCAAGGAAAGTGTCGTATCAACTATGGAAGTCCTCGGTGCCATAGAGATACTGACATCTGCAAGTGCCGTATCAATGCTTGTGTTCTGCCTGCTCTACACTCCCTGTATTGCCGCCCTCAATGCCGTCAGATATGAGATAAACGGCCGCTGGGCCGCCATAATGGCCGTTTTCCAATGTCTTGTAGCCTGGGTCGCAGCATTCCTCGCATACAACATCGCTATCATCCTGCTATAATTCAAGTTTCGCTGGGTCCCAAATTGCTGTCATTCATGGGCTGTCAAGGCGGAACTTGAATAATATCCTTGTGAACGCAACCTGTCCCCTGTTCATGACTTGCTCAGATTTAAACAAAATGCTATCTTTGTTACGAAAATCTGGGCCAAATCCCGTTTTTTCGTAATGAAATGAGAAAAAAGATAGAGAGACCTACTTATCTTCAGCAACTTATCGATTCTCGCGATAATGGCCTGATAAAGATTGTCACCGGTATCAGACGTGTCGGTAAATCATATTTGCTGAAGACTTTATTTCGTGATTACTTGTTGGAACAGGACGTTACAACAGACCATATTCTTTTGATTGATTTGGAGGATAAGAAGCAGGCAGCCTTCAAGGATCCGGACTATCTTCTTGATTGGGTAAATGAAAAGATGACAGATGATGAGCAGTATTACATCATCATCGATGAGGTTCAAAAAGTAAATGACTTCGTTGATATGCTCGGGTCGCTAGGGTTGATAGATAATGCGGATATCTACGTGACCGGTTCCAACTCGCACTTCCTCAGCAGTGACATAGCAACCGAATTCCGTGGCCGTGGTGATGAGATACACGTTTATCCACTGTCATTCAAAGAATTTATGAGCGTATATGAAGGAGATATTGTGGACGGCTGGCAGGAATACTATACTTTCGGAGGGCTGCCGAAGGTACTTTCAATAAAAGGCGTTGACAAGAAGTCCACCTATCTTAGGAACCTTTACCGTACGGTTTACCTCAAGGATATTTACGACCGCCACGATATCGGGAACAAGGCGGAGTTCGAGGAACTTGTCCGCATTCTCGCTTCAAGTATAGGCGGGCTTGTCAATCCTTTGAATCTTGCCAATACGTTCAAATCAGTCAAGAAGTTGAACAATATCACCGACAAAACCATCAGTACTTACATAGGATATCTCGAAGACGCATATCTGATTGAAAAATCCCAGCGCTATGACATCAAGGGGAAGAAATACATCGGCTCATCCGACAAGTATTATTTCAAGGATATGGGCCTGAGGAACGCCATTCTTTCTTTCCGCCAAACCGAGGAGAACCATCTTATGGAGAATATCATCTATAATGAAATGCGCCATCGCGGATTCCTTGTGGATGTCGGTAATGTTGAAATCCGAGTGATCAATTCTGAAGGAAAACGAGAGCGAGTTACGCTGGAGGTGGATTTTGTATGCAATCTGGGTGCGAAGCGGTATTACCTGCAGTCGGCTTACCGAATTCCAGACGAAGAGAAGATGCAACAGGAGAAACGTTCGCTCGGGCAGATTCGCGATTCCTTCCGGAAGATAGTCATTATCGGAGAACGCATGCAATTGCGACGAGATGAAAACGGCATCATCCTTATGGGAGTATATGAATTCCTAAAGGATGAAAGTATGCTGGATATATAAAAAGCAAATAAGGCAATCCGGGATGAAAAGATAAAGAACAGCCAGAGAGTAGCCGTGAGGCTGCTCGAGGCAATCTGCAAGATAGACCTATTGGCTTGACTCAATGGGACGCAGTGATGCATTCAAGACCAAACTAAAGAGATTGATTACAACATACCCATCGGTTGATGCTACTGCTATGGGATTTCCAAGCAACTGGGATTCGCAACCATTATGGACATAATCACTAACAAGAGAGACGTTTTTTCCAACTGCCAGTGCAGAACAGGAAGAAACGTCCATTTCTTTTGGCATTATTGGGCAATTTGACTAATATTGCAATTATCATCGCGTGAGGCGGTGACAGACATTTTATTAAAGGCGTAACTTACGCTTTATCTGCGGTCTGCCGAACTTCGCAAATTCACAGAGACCTCGCCGGTAAAGCAATGGTGATGCCTCATGAAAGAATTACACTGGCTGACGGAACTGTCATTGTCATTCATAACCAGTGGGGCAAGACCAATGGCTTCGACCGATTCCTTGCTGTTGCACGAAAACTGTACGATGTAAAATGCAACGAAAACAATGAGAACCAGTTATCTCTTGATTTTTAAACTTTAACTTCTTTTGACTGACCAGTTAGATTCTGACCCAAACAATAATACTGTTCACAATTCCTGTACCTGCTCAAAAGTCAGTCCTGTACACTGGCATATAATGTCAAGTGCCACACCGGCACTCTTTAATCTGCTGGCAGCCTCAAGATTAGCAGCAAGCGCGCCCTCCGCTTTTCCCTCTGCTTTTCCTTTTGCAAGGCCCTCCAGCAGGCCTCGCTCCAACGCCTCGGCTGTGGCCTCCTCAATGGCGAGTTCCT
>JAKSIX010000012.1 GCA_024398595.1 Bacteroidaceae bacterium
GCCCAAGACTACGACACTGGAGAGTTAATTGTACAAAATGACGGAAAACTCATGAAGGCTGGCCGTTATTCAGAATATACATTGTCCCGGCAGTTGGCACTGATTACCTTTTCCTTGATTTCCATCATCTGATTTGTGATGGCTCTTCCATCTGCGTCTTTATGGAGAATGTGTTCAGGGCATATAGGCATCAGGCTCTTCCCGTGGACTACGGGTGGCAGTATATGCCGTCTGTGCAGGAAGCCTGCAAAGTGGATTTGTCTGCTGTATGTGAGACAGATCTGAAGTATTTTACCCACAGATATCAGACCGGTATTACTTCGGAACAAATCAGAAGTGCCGAAAAGCGATGGGGCTACTCAATAAACGTGCTTGCGGTTGCTGCCGGTCTTATGGCCCGCTCGCGTCTTGGTGCGGCTCAGCCTGTATGTGTCAACTGGATGTATGGCAATCGTGTCAATGCCAAACTCAAGAATGCCTTCGCACCTTTAGTACGAAGATACGGAGTCAATATAGATGCCGGAAGTCTTTCCGGCAAGTCCCTTCTTGCCGGGATAAGCCGTCAGATGGAATATTCCATACAGCACCCTGAAACAGAATATTATTGTATGGAAAGCTCTGATTTGAGGCATCAGCCGCTTTTGATCAACAATATGATTGACTTTGACGATTCCTGTTCTTCCGCTCCGTTTGAAATAAGGGAATTTCCATATTTCTATGCCCAATCTGAGCCTGCAGAGTATATGGATGTGGAATTGCATTTGGCAGAAGGTTGTCTGGACTTTAATCTTGTGGGGGCAGAGAGCGTACCTTCACGGGGTAAATACGAAAATATGGGTCTGGAGTTTGAAAGATGTCTGAAAAAACTCATTTTGAAATGATGAAAAGTTTTTTTATGCGTCGAAGGTTCTGGTTCAAGGATTTTGCCACCGGAGGGAATATGTGGAGGCATTACCGTGATGTGCGTCGGATAATGCGGCATCCGGAGGAATCACAACCTGTTCTTGAAGAAAGACTTGAAGATATCCTGAAATATGCAAAAAGTCACACGGGGTATTATTCCGGTTTTGAGGGCAAGGTATTGTCCGATTTTCCCGTTGTGAACAAAAATACAATCAGGGAGAATTATGATGCTTTTATTGTAGGTTCGAAGGACGGATATATTCCCCGCTTTACAAGCGGCTCAACCGGTACACCGTTCTGTGCTTATCAGGATAAGGACAGTGCCATAAGACGTATCGCGACTATCAAGGCTTCAAACGATGGGTTCGGTTTCCATTCCTGTATGCCTATGCTGTATTTGCGTTCGTTAGAGATTCCGGAAGAAGATGGCAGTATGCTGCGTTACGAAAAGGCCCAGAACATCTGGTATGGCTATATCGCCTCGTATGATGACGCTGAACTTGAACGGGTAGTCAGATTCATATCGGACAGACGTATTCGCTATGTTAAAGGATATGCCTCTGTTATTGGGTATCTTACGGATTATATTGAGAAAAGCGGGGCTGTGCTGCCACGGGAACTGGTGTTCATCACAATCAGTGAAATCCTCACGGAGAATGTCCGTTCGCGCATAGTTGACAGGCTCGGTCTGCACGTGGTCTCCCAGTATGCCAACGAGGAGAACGGTCTGTTGGGGCAGTCAGTGCCGGACGGACCGGGTACCGTGTTCCGTCTGAACAAGGCGAATTGCAGAATTGAGCTGCTTGGCCTTGACAATGATGAGCCTGTCAGCATAGGTCAGCCGGGAAGGGTGGTGGTAACGGATATGACCAATAGGGCTATGCCTATGATCCGCTATGATATCGGGGATGTGGCTGTCTGTCTGGAGGCTTTGCCGAACGGAGAGCCACTGGTAATCCGTCTGCTTGACTACAGGCGGATAGATATGATTTATGATACTTCCGGGAATCCTGTGCCTATGGCTGTCCCTCCTCAGGTATTTGCACTGCCTTCTTTGCGCCAGATGCAGTTCATTCAGGAGGATGTGAAAGAGTATGTGCTGAATCTCAATATGTCGCCTGATTCTCAGAATGTTGACTGCACTCAGGTGGCGCAGTATATCAAAGACCTTCTGGGGCGGGATGCCCAAGTCCGTGTCCAAGTCCTGTGCGAAATGCCGCAGACAAGCACCCGCAAGCACAAGCTGTGCATACAGAAATGCAGCCGCTATCTGCCTTTATGACACAATTTTTTAACGAAGGAATGAATACAGGAAATTGTGATTTGTTGTATTTTTACGGGCGTAAAAACAATATCGTTAAACAGTTAGGACAATGAGAGTAATTATTGCAAGGAATTATGATGAAATGTCAAAGTGGGCGGCCAATTATGTCGCTTCACGTATATTGGAGTTCAATCCTACGGCGGAGAAGCCGTTCGTGCTTGGTTGCCCCACCGGTTCATCGCCATTGGGACTGTACAGACAGCTGATTAAACTGTATGAGGCCGGCAAGATAAGTTTCAGGAATGTGGTGACTTTCAATATGGACGAGTATGTGAATCTGCCGGAGGAACATCCGGAGAGTTATCACTCATTCATGTGGACGAATTTTTTCAGCCACATTGACATCAGAAAGGAGAATGTGCATATACTGAACGGTAACGCAAAGGACCTGAAGGTGGAGTGTGAGAACTATGAGAAGGCCATTGAGGCGGCTGGTGGAATAGACCTGTTTATGGGCGGTATCGGTCCGGACGGGCATATCGCGTTCAATGAGCCGGGTTCGTCACTGTCATCGCGTACCCGCGTGAAGACTCTGACCACCAACACCATTCAGGCAAACTGCCGTTTCTTTGACAATGATGTGACCAAGGTGCCCAAGCAGGCTCTGACTGTTGGTGTGGGTACTGTGATGGCAGCCCGCGAGGTGCTGATTGTATGCAACGGCCCGCAGAAGTCGCGTGCATTGCACCATATCATCGACGATGGTGTGAATCATATGTGGACGGCATCGGCACTGCAGATGCACGAGCACGGTATCATTGTCTGTGACGAGGAGGCCTGCGTGGATCTGAAGCTCTCCACATATCAGTATTTTATGGATAAGCAGACGCTGGAGGGTGCTCTGCCACAGTACATAGATAAATTTTAAATATAGAACCAAATGATTATCGGAACAACGCGTGAGCTGAAGAATCACGAGTATCGCGTCGGGCTGGTGCCTGACAATGTGGCTGCGTTCGTGTCAAAAGGACACAAGGTGTTGGTTGAGACAAATGCCGGTACAGGTGCCGGATTCACTGACGGTCAGTACAAGGCTGCCGGAGCCGTTATCTGTGATACTCCTGCGGAGGTTTACAGCCAGTGTGATATGATAGTGAAGGTCAAAGAGCCGGAGCAGTGTGAGTACGGGTTCCTGCGCAAAGACCAGATTCTCTTCACGTATCTGCATCTGGCACCGAATCCTGAGCTGGCACAGGCTCTGATGAAGAGTGGCTGCAAGGCTGTGGCCTTTGAGACTATCCGGGATGCGCAGGGCAATCTGCCGTGCCTGAGGCCTATGAGTCAGATTGCAGGCCGTCTGTCCATACAGCAGGGTGCCAAATATGTAGAGATGAGCTATGGTGGCCGCGGTATCCTGCTTGGCGGTGTCCCGGGCGTGGAAAAGGGTAACATTGTGATTCTGGGTGGCGGTATTGCCGGAACGTATGCCGCTAAGGCGGCCATAGGTATCGGTGCGCACGTTATTTTGCTTGATGTGAACCTGAACCGCCTGTCCTATTTGGACGATATATTCGGCAATTCCGTAGAGACTCTGTACAGTACAGAGGCCAATATACGCAAGGCTCTGAGTACGGCCGATCTGGTAATCGGTACTGTGCTGGTTCCGGGAGGCAAGACCCCGAAACTGGTGCGTAGGGAGCATTTGCCGCTGATGAAGAAGGGCGCCGTGATTGTGGATGTCGCTATTGACCAGGGTGGTTGCTGCGAGTCATCGCATGTCACCACGCACGATAATCCGGTGTTTGTGGAGCAGGGCATCGTCCACTACTGTGTGGGCAATATGCCTGGTGCGGTTCCTTATACATCGACGGTGGCTTTGGCCAATGCCACGTTCAAGTATGGTATGATGATGGCTGAGTACGGTCTGGAGAAAGCTGTCGGAATGGATCCGAACTTCGCTTTTGGACTGAACATATACAAAGGTCTCTGCACCAACGAAAATGTGAGCAAGGCTCTTGGTCTGGAATACGTCCCGGCTCAGGTGGCTGTCGCACAATAATACGGTTTGGCATGAGAATTCTGGTCACCGGGGCGAACGGGCAGTTGGGCAATGAAATGCGCATAGTATCACGTGGAGCTTCGGATGATTATATCTTCACCGATGTTAGCGATGTGGAGGGCCTGCAGACTGCGTATCTGGACATAACGGATCCGGATGCTGTCAGAAGTATGGTGGAAGAGAACGATGTCAGAGTGATTGTGAACTGCGCGGCTTACACGAATGTGGATGCGGCGGAGAGCAATGAGGCTCTGGCGGAGAGACTGAATGCCGGTGCTCCTGAGAATCTGGCTATGGCTATGAAGGAGGCCGGTGGTCTGTTGATACAGATAAGCACTGACTATGTGTTCGGCAGGGAACCGTACAATACGCCTTGCCGCGAGAATCAGAATGGTACGCCTACCGGGGTGTATGGCCTGACCAAACTGCACGGTGAGCAGAAGATTGCAGCTGCGGGCTGTGACTATGTGATTATCCGGACGGCTTGGCTTTACAGCGAATTCGGCAGGAACTTCTGTAGGACTATGCTGAATCTGACTGCTGCGAAGCCTCAACTGAAAGTGGTTTTTGACCAGGTGGGGACTCCTACCTACGCCCTTGACCTTGCCAAAGCGATAACCGTGATTATAGAGGATTATAAAACTTCTCTCAGTTCTAATCTCCCGGTTCTCCCCTACGCCCATAATGGCATCTACCATTTCTCGGACGAGGGCGTATGCTCCTGGTACGATTTCACTAAGATGATACAGGAATACAGCGGACAGGTGGAGTGCGATGTGCTACCCTGTCACAGCAATGAGTTCCCGAGCCCTGTCACAAGGCCGGCATATTCGGTGTTGGACAAAACTAAGATTAAGGAAGTTTTTGGGGTAGAGGTTCCGTATTGGACTGACAGCCTGAAACAGTGTATTGAAAATATAAAGAAGGATAGATTCCAGGTGAGATGAAACATTACATTCTGTTTGGCCCTCCGGGTGCGGGTAAAGGCACCCACGCCGGTGCGATAGCGGCGAAGTATAATCTTAAGCACGTGAGTACGGGTGAATTGCTGCGCAATGAGATAGCAGAGGGAACTGAACTCGGCAAGATGGCAAAGTCTCTGATTGAGGCGGGTAATCTGGTACCCGACTATGTGGTGGAGGGTATGATTGAACATCTGTTCCTTACAACGAAGGGCGTGGCAGGTTTCCTGTTGGACGGTTTTCCAAGGACACTGCGTCAGGCTGAGGATCTGGACAGAATCCTGGCAGAGCGTGGTGAGAAGGTGAATGCCGTGATATCAATTATGATATCGGACAAGACTATTCACGCGCGTCTGAAACATCGTGCCACTATTGAGGGACGGGCAGACGATGCCAATGAGGATACCATAAATAACCGCATAGAGACCTATCACCGTCAGACCGAGCCGCTTATCACCTACTACAAAGGTGCAGGCAAATATTTGGAGGCTCCTGGCGAGGATGGTGTGGAGGCTGTGCGCGAGCATCTGTTTGACCTGTTCAACGGCTTGGATTCCACATATACCAAACAGCAGGTAGTTATAGATGATGCTCTGTACCGCAAGCTTGAGGAAGAAGCACGTGACACCCCGAGGCTCAGAATGAACTATGACCTGCGTAACGGTGAGAACGATGGCTCACAACGTATGCTGAACGTGTGGCTGCCGGGCAGCAAACTGGTGGTTCACCGCCATCAGAATACGAACGAGACTATTCTGGTGCTGAAGGGCCGGATGGATGTGATTCTATATAATGATGACGGTCACGAGACGGAACGCTACCATATGGGTGGCGATTCCGGTATTCACGGTATCAATGTGACGAAGGGCTGCTGGCATACGGTGGAGGCTCTTGATATGACTATCACATTTACCGCAAAGAGCGGTGCGTGGGCTACCAATGCGCCGGAGGATATACTTGAAGTAAAGGACTGACCACGGGATATGCAACTGATTTTATTATCGGGAGGTTCGGGCAAACGGCTGTGGCCACTCAGCAACGATGCGCGCAGCAAGCAGTTCCTGCCATTCTTGGAGAGGGAGGACGGAGAACGTGAGTCAATGCTGCAGCGTGTGGTGCGTCAGCTTGATGCCGCCGGTCTGGCGGATAATATCACAATTGCCACGAATATTGCACAGAAGGATATCATTGTCAACCAGTTGGGTGAGAATGTCCGGGTGGTTACAGAGCCTGAGCGTAGGGATACGTTTCCGGCAATAGCTTTGGCCGTATCGTACCTGTCAATAGAAAAGAAGTGTGGGGACGATGAGGTGGTGGTGATAATGCCGTGTGACCCATATACGGAGTCCGGATATTTCGAAGCTGTAAAGGATATGGTGAGTGTGGCCCAGCGGAATGTGGCTGAACTGGTACTGATGGGAATTACACCCACGTATCCGTCGGAGAAGTTCGGTTATGTGGTGCCGGAGAGCCACGATACTTCGCGCAAGGACTATTACAGAGTGGAGAGGTTTACCGAGAAACCGGATGTGAGAAAGGCGGAGGAATTGTTGGCGGAAGGCGCGTTCTGGAACGGTGGCGTGTTTGCGTTCCGCATAGGATATATGATGGATATTGTCCGCAGATACGTCCGTTCGGACAGTTTTGAGGATACCAGAGCGCGTTATCAGGAATTTCCGAAGATAAGTTTTGATTACGAGGTGGCTGAGAAGGCTGCCAGTGTGGCTGTGGTGCCGTTTGCCGGCTCATGGAAGGATCTCGGCACCTGGAATGCCCTGACGGATGAGCTGAAGTGCAATGTAATCGGAAATGCCGTGATGGGCGGGCATTGCCGAAACACGCATATCATCAATGAATTGCAGTATCCTATATTTGCAGACGGCCTTGAGGATGTGGTCGTAGCTGCCTCACCTGATGGTATTCTGGTGTGTGGCAAGGAACATACCGAGCATATAAAGAAGAGTGTGGAGAACCTGACGCACCGTCCGATGTACGAGGTGCGTCGCTGGGGAACGTACCGTGTCCTGGATGATACGGTATATCCTGACGGGCATCACGCGCTTACGAAGAGCATCACGCTGGAGAGAGGCAGAAATATATCATATCAGATACATCACCACCGTTCGGAAACCTGGACTTTTGTGCAGGGTGAGGGATTGTTCGCCTTTGACGGCAAAGTCCGCAGGGTGACGGCAGGTGAGACCGTCGTCATCCCTGTGGAACATTATCACGCCATCAAGGCTGTCACCGAACTGACATTCATAGAGGTGCAGACTGGACATCCTCTGATAGAGGAGGACATTGAGCGCTTTGAATGGCAGTGGCCAGAATGACTTTTACCTTGCGTACAAGACGCAGATGGTAGTTCTTGGCCGAGGCTCCTGCATCCAGTATGCTGTTGACTTTGTAACTGTATGTACGTGATGCGTCATGACACAGATAGCGTACATTGTTGCTCTTTTCGGTCAACACTATTTCATCGCCGCCTGCATCGGTCATAACCTGTGCCAACGGAAGGTTATTGTAGGCATTGAACAGGGCGCGTGCTTCATCTTCTGTTGGTATTCTCCAATTTTTCAAGTCAAACTCCTGATATGCGGATGCGGTGCTGCGGGCCATATCCGGAGTGGCAGCGTGGGTCGATGCTGTCATATCGCCCCAGTCGCTGAGGCTGAGTAGCGTAAGCGTGGCACTGTTCCGGCTGGTGCTGTCGGTTATGACTACCACGTGACCTTCCCATATTGTAGCAGGGGAGGGTATCTGTGATACCTTATATACCTGCCCATCGTCTTCGTTTGAGCCGGAGTCTATTACGGTATTTGTGCCAGGACCAAAGGAGAAATTGAGATTGATGCTCTCATTCCATCCTGTCATGGATATGTTTCCTGTCAAGTTTATGCCTCCATCGGCAAATGTACCGCTGATGTTGTACGGTGTGCCGGCATCCAACTGGCCGTTATATGTTACGGAACAGAAGTGGTCTCCGCCATTATCTTTGTACGAGATTGTGAATATGGTCTGTTCCGTGTCAGAGGGAAGCAGATATGCGGCGACTGATTGCCACTTGTCACCGTTTTTGCCACACTTGATATGAGCTGTGCCTGATTCCCTGTTCTCACCTTCCAATGTCATTGACTGGGCTACGCTCTGAACTGATACGCTTACTTCGCTGCATTCCGATGGCAGTCCTGCCAATGCGATGCTGACTGATGCCATACGTTGTCCCATATGTATGGCGACTGTCGATTTCTCCGAAGAAGGAATGATTTCCGCCAACCCCCATCCCATAGGCTTGTCTGCAATTTTGTCTGCCGATTTGATGCAGATTACGGATGTTATGTCCGGCGCGTCTTCGATGGTATAGTCGCTTTCCGGCGCGGTAATAGCGACGATGCGGTAACTCTGTCCGCTGTTAAGTGTCAGGGACATCTGTTCTTCCTGTGAACTGATGGTCTGACTGGCCTTCAATGTGCCGTCCGAATTGAAGGCATAGACCGTTAGCGGATAGTCAAAAGACGAACCGACAGCACTCCGGGTGAGGATATCCACTTGCGATGTCTTGCCGTTGCCGTACTCTGATTGATTGAACGCTGATTTCTCACACGATGCGGTGAGAATGGCTGCCATTAGCAGCAGGCTTGTTTTTTTCATGTTTGGAAAGAATTAGGTTAATATTAGATTTACGCCTCTAAGGTATGAAAACCGCTTGACAATGACAAGTATTGGTATGTTAATTTATTGATTCTTTCAGCTGGGACACCATGGGCGATGCGTACAGCATTTTCAGGAACACTTCGCCTGCCTGTTTGTGGTAAATGCCTTTCAGATAATGCACGCAGCCTACCATATCCCTGCGTACACCCTCCAGAGGCTTGGCTATCAGTGTCGGGTGGTAATGAATGGCCACGGATGAGAGTATTGTCACAAGGTTCGTGCCTTCCACTATGTTCATGATGATGTTGGGATCGTTCAGTTCAATCTTGATGTTCAGTTTGCTCGTGTCAATGTCAATGAAACGCTCGAATGCGCGCCGGGCCTGCAGCCCGCTTCCCGGAAGGGCAATGCCCAGTTTCTGCAAGTCGTTCATTGTGAGCAAGGGACGGTCTGCCATGGGGTGCTCCTTGCGCATGACCACGCTCAATGCGGAAGTGAACAATACGTCTGACTGTATGATGTCGTATTCCTGTAATGGCTTGAATGCCATTATGAAATCCACCTCTTTATTATGAAGCATCTCAAAGAGTTCGGAGGCTGTGTTGTAGTGGATTTTCAGCTTTACGTTAGGATATTTGCGGAGAAAGTCCTTTACCGTGCCGGTCAGCAGGACACTGAATGAGTGCGTGACACCTATGTCAAGTGTACCGGAGAGTGCTCCGTGAAGGTCGTGCATCTTGTTCTTGCAGTTGTCAGCCTCGTCGAGTGTCTTTTGGGCGTATGGTAGAAGTTCCATCCCGGCATCGGTGAGCGATACACTGTGCGATGTCCTGGTGAACAGCAATGTTCCAACCTCCGATTCCAGTTGGTGTATCTGTTGCGACAGGGTGCCTTGTGTTATGAATAAAGAGTGTGCAGCATCGGTAAAATTCAAATTTTTTGCAACGGTCACAAAATATTTCAATTGACGTAATTCCATAATAATGCGTGATTTATCCTGTTTCTGATACAAATATATTGAAAATATCAATAGCAGCAATCTAAAAAATGTATAGATTAACAATTGCAAGCCTGTAATTCACATTTACATTTGCAGTGTCGAAGCCGGTCAGATAACAGACGATGTCTTAGGATCCGGACACTGATGTCTGACCGGCGGGCGACACCCAAAGTTATTGATTTAATAGAATTATTTATTATGGCAACAAAATTTTTCAAATGTGAGACTTGCGGTAATGTGGTGGTTAAGTTTGTTGACAGCGGTGTCGTGCCATTTTGCTGCGGTGATGAGATGACTGAACTGAAGTCAGGGTCTACTGATGGCAAATTTGAATATCATCTTCCTGTAGTTGAACAACTTGACGATTGTAAAGTAAAGGTGCGCATAGGTGCGGAACCACATCCTATGACTGATGAACACCACATAATGTTCATATATATTGAGACTGAGAAGGGAGGGCAGCTCAGGTATCTGAAACCTGGAGACAAACCTGAAGCCGTATTTGTATGTAAAGAAAAATTGTTATCGGTATATGCGTATTGCAATAAACACGGGTTATGGAGAACTGATGTTGATGCGGATTGTAAGTTGGAAAACAGGTCTTGCAAATCAGATTCAGATCGTCAGTGCTGTTTTTTCGGGTAAGCCGGCAAACATTCGGTTGTTTGCTGTTTTGATAACTAATTAATTGAGATTTGACTATGAAACGTAATATGTTACTTTGGATTCTTGTTATGTTCACAGCTTTATCCTGTACTGCACGTAAGGTGGATAATACCCCGGTTCCATCGCTTGACCTTCAGCGGTATCTTGGGAAGTGGTATGAGATTGCCAGATACGACCACAGTTTTGAACGTGGCATATATTTCCCCATAGCGACTTATTCTATGGACAGTGACGGTTCGATAAGGGTCGTCAATACCGGAATCAGGAAAGGCAAGACAAAGATATCTGTTGGCAGGGCCAAGACTACTGACACAGCAGGCCTGCTCAGAGTGTCGTTCTTCGAGCCGTTTTATTCGGACTACAGGGTGCTGATGCTTACCGATGATTACCGGAATGCGCTTGTAGGCTCAGGCTCATCGAAGTACCTGTGGATTCTGTCACGCGATTCTGTGATACCTATGCAGGTGAAGTACCAGATTCTGACAGAGGCCTGCCGTCGCGGTTACGATGTGAACAGCCTTGTCTGGATGGAGCAGCAGAAGGATTACGAGAACGCAGATAACTGGACTGCAGAGAAATGAGAGCGGTTATTCCCCGCTCTCCTCTGACCCCAGCGATTTAATCTGATTGAGAAGATCGGCAGCCTCTTCCTTGAGTCTGTTGATCTTTTCCTGTATGCTATTGACAAGCTTGTTCCCTGATTTGCTTGACGTGCTCAGGAAACCGAGGTTGTTCTCGTATGTCTGTATTTCGTTTTTGAGTGCTTCATACTGGCGTGACAGTTTCTCCAATGGAGTCTCGCTTGCCTGACGTCTCTGACCGCCGCGACGGTTAGTGTCGCGCAGATTGACGGTGGATGACAGAATGTCGGTAAGACGGCGGAACTCCTTGATGATGCTGTCCTTGTGCTTGAATGGCACGTGACCTATGCTGTTCCATTCGGATATGAGTTCCTGTATTTCCTCAACGTCTGTCTCGGACAGTGTTGACGGATCGTAGTTGCTGAGTTTCTCAAGAATCTCTTTTTTTGCCTTGAGGTTCGAGCTCTCTTCGGTGCGCTGGCTGCTCAAGGTGCTGTTGCGGTTCTCAAAGAAGACATCGCAGGCATCATTGAAGCGCTTCCAGATGCTTGCTGAATATTTCTTTGCCACAGGGCCTATGTTTTTCCATTCCTGACGGAGTTCGGCTATCTTCTCGGCCGTAGCCTTCCATTCGGTGCTTCCCTTCAGGGCCTCCACCTGCTCACAGAGTTTGAGTTTCTTCTCAAGGTTCTGCCCCATATCGTCCTTGGCCTGTTTGAAGAACTCGGCCTTGCCGGTGAAGAACTTGTCGCAGGCGGCACGGAATCTTTCGAATATTCTGGAGTTGGTTTTCTGCGAGGTGCGGCCTATGCTCTTCCATTTCTCCTGCAGTGCTATGATTTCCTGTGTCTTGTCGTTCCAGTCCTGATATTTGGTCAGTGTGGTACAGTCAATGCTCTCGACGGCCTCGCACAAAGCTGTCTTCTGCTCAAGATTCTCCTGTTCCTTCTGCTTCAACTCATCGAAATGCTGCTGGTGACGGCGGTTGATTATGGTTGATGCCGCCTTGAAGCGGTTCCATATCTCTTCGCGAAGATCCTTTGCCACAGGGCCTATCTCGCGGTACTCCTGATGCATTTTCTGCAATTGATGGAAGGCAGAGACTATGTCTTCCTGATTAGCGAGGGACTCGGCCTGCTCGCAGAGCTTTATCTTTGACTCAAGGTTCTTTTTGAAATCGTATTCTCTGAACTCGGCATTGATTTTCTGTATGTCGTAGAACTGCTCGGCATATTGCTGGAATGACTTCCAAAGCTCGTTTGCCTTGTCCGCCGGAATTTCCTTTATATCCTTCCATTCCTGCAGAAGATCGCGGAATTCGTTGTATGACGCAGCCCCGGTGTTGGCTTTTTCGATAAGTGTCTTGAGCTTGTCAAGTATTTGGAGCTTGCGTGCATAGTTCTCTTTGCGGAAAGCCTCAAGAGCTTCCTGGGCGGCTGCGCGTTTCTCGCGTATGATGTTCATCAGTTTCTTGTACTGTTCTTCCACAGGGTTAGGCACCGGTGAATACTCTCCGGCCACGCCGCCGGCCTGAATGAAATCCTGATAACTCTTTTCCTGCTCTGTCTTGAGGAAACGGTAGAAACTCTGCTTCAGCATATCCAGTTCCTGACGCGGTGAATTTGTCGGATCCTCCAGAATATCCTGCAGACGTGTTATTACGTCATCCATGGATTTGGGCTGCTCCAAATCCGGTGCCTCTTCCTGCCGTGCGGAATCCGGACATTCCATACCTGTCGGGTTTTCAATACTCTCTGCCTGATTTTCCTGTATGGCAGTGTTGTCAATCGTGTCTTCTGCCACCTGTCCGGCAGCTGCGATCATCTCATTCTGAACTTGGTCACTCATGTTGAACAATTATTTCAAATGCAAAGTGCAAATAAAAACAAATTAATCCGAAAAATCGTAGAAAGTCGTCAGAAATGTATTTATGTCCTCTTGACGAAGTGCAATGCTATCCAGGCGATTGCTCCGCATAACAGATATGTGGCGGTCTGTGCGGTGTGCAGTACGAGGGCGAATGTCTGCGCATCGGTCTGACCGATTCCGTATAACACCAGCATACTTGTCACCGCGAAATGCCAGGGCCCGGCCCCGTTTGGCGTGGGGACGAGTACTGCAATGCTGCCTGCCACGAAGCAGACGAGCCCGGCGATGGGACCTACGCCTGCGATGGAGTCTATGCAGAAGAATGCGGCATACATTTCCAGATAATAGCATATCCATATTCCTGTGGAGTATGCGAGGAACAGGGGCAGTCTGTCTATCTGTCGGAGTGAGACGAATCCTGCCCAAAAACCCTTGATGAAGCCGAGTATGCGCTCCCACAGCCTGAATCTGATGCGGACTATGCAGAATATGGCCACCAGCACTGCGGCGGCAATCCATAGCCAGATATGCGGGTCTGCCGGAGTCTCTGCTGTTTCAGTGACGGCGGTACTTCCGTAAATGCCTGCCTTCCCGGCAAAAAGGTCTATGAACATTTTCCTCTGCGTGACCACTGTGATGACGGTAAGCAGCAGGAGAAATATGAAATCGACGAATCTTTCCGCCACGAGTGTACCGAAACTCTTGCTGAACGGGACTTTGTTGTTCCTGTCGAGGATGGCGCAACGGCATATCTCGCCTATGCGTGGAACGATTATGTTGGCCGCATAGCCTGTGAATACGGTCAGTATGGAGTCGCGGACAGGTACCTTGCAGCCGATGGGATCCAGCAGCAGATTCCAGCGCAGTCCTCTGAGCAATGGGCCGATTGCACTGCAGAGCAGGGCAAGCCAGAGCCAGCCGAGTCTCATTTCCGCAATGCCGCTCCAGAATTCCGAGAAATCGTAGTCGCGATACACGAAGTATAGTATCACGGCAGATATTGCGAGTGATATGCCGACCTTGATGATGTTTGACGTAATCTTTTTCATAGGAAGGGATTCGCTTTTGGGATAGTTTGCTTAATTTTGCGGCGTCGTGGGCAGTACGTACTGGCGTGAACGTGGCGGCAAAGTTAGCTGTTATTTTGGATATAAGCAACCATTGTATGGACGATTCTGATGCGGATTGTAAGACCGAAGAAGGCTTTAGGGCAGCATTTCCTGACGGATATGGGAATTGCGCAGTCCATTGCGGACACAGTGGATTGCAGTCCTTCTCTTCCCATCCTTGAGATAGGACCGGGCACGGGTGTGCTCACTCAGTTCCTTATTGGAAAGGACAGAGAATTCAAGACTGTCGAACTGGACAGCGAATCGGTGTGCTATCTGCGTTCGGCCTATCCGCAGCTCGGCGACAATCTGATAGAAGGCGATTTCCTCCGTCTGAACCTCAGTGAACTGTTTGATGGCGGGAAATTCCTGCTTACGGGAAACTATCCGTATAATATCTCATCCCAGATATTCTTCAAGATGCTGGATAATATGGAACTGATACCGTGCTGTACAGGTATGGTGCAGCGAGAGGTGGCGCAGCGTATATGTGCCGCACCGGGCAATAAGGCTTATGGAATACTCAGTGTGCTGTTGCAGGCATGGTACGATGCGGAGTATCTTTTTACCGTAGGACCTGAGGTGTTCAATCCACCTCCAAAAGTCCACAGTGCAGTCATAAGGCTGACCCGCAATGGCAGAGTCGGGCTGGGATGCAATGCTGAACTGTTCAAGAGAGTTGTCAAGGGTACTTTCAACCAGCGTCGTAAGATGATACGGAATTCAATCCGTTCGTGTATCGGCAAGGAATCGCCTCTCCCGTCGTGCCAGTGGCTGGACAAACGTCCGGAACAGCTGTCTGTCCGGGACTTTATAGAACTGACAAATCTGATTGACGGAAAAGAAGCGTAGGAAGTTATGGAGAAGGAATTTATAGATAATATACAGCCTCTGATAGAGCGGAAGGATGCTGACAGACTCAAGGCCATTCTGGAGGATCTGCACCCTGCCGACATAGCCGAGCTGTGCAATACACTTGATGTTGACGAGGCACGTTTCATATATTCCCTGTTGGACAATGAAACTGCCGCAGATGTCCTCATCGAGATGGACGAGGATGTACGGCGCGAGTATCTGGACCTGTTGCCGTCCGAGACCATTGCGAAGGAATTCATTGACTATATGGATACTGACGATGCCGTCGATATCATACAGGAGATGGATGAGGACAAGCAGGAGGAGGTGCTTGCACATATTGGGGATATTGGGCAGGCGAGCGACATCGTTGATCTGCTTCAGTATGATGAGAATACTGCCGGTGGTCTTATGGGTACCGAAATGGTGGTTGTGAACGAGAATATGAGTATGCCGGAATGTCTTCAGGAGATGCGCAAGCAGGCTGAGGATATGGACGAGATATATAATGTATATGTCGTTGATAATGACGGCCGTCTGAAGGGCGTATTCCCATTGAAGAAGATGATTACCAATCCGTCAGTTTCGAAGGTGAAGTACGTGATGGACGAGAATCTGTTCTCCACCAAGGTAGATACTCCGATAGATGATGTGGTACAGCTCATTGAAAAATATGACCTTGTGGCGGTGCCTGTGATAGACAGCATTGGCAGGCTTCAGGGACAGATTACGGTTGACGATGTGATTGATGAGCTGCGTGACCAGCAGGAACACGATTACCAGATGGCCTCGGGTATCACAGGTGATGTGGAGACTGCCGACAGTGTCTGGCGTCAGATGTCCGCGCGTATACCGTGGCTGCTGATTGGTATGCTGGGCGGTATAGCGAATTCATTGCTGCTCGGAAGGTTTGAGAACACGTTTGCCACGTATGCAGGACTGCTGCTGTTCATACCGATGATAGGAGGGACAGGCGGCAATGTGGGTACGCAGTCGTCGGCTCTGGTTGTACAGGGCCTTGCCAATGGTTCCCTCAATACCTTCAATATATGGAAGCAGGTGTTCAAGGAGTCTCTGGTGGCGCTGATGAATGCTATTGCCCTGTCGGGCATAGTGCTGACCTACAACATCTTCAGATTCGGCATAGACGCTCCTGTCACGTGGGCAGTGCCTGTGAGTATGTTCATTCTTGTTGTAGTGGGTACGCTTTGGGGTACGCTTCTGCCATTGCTGTTCGAGAAAATACATATCGATCCGGCCATTGCAACCGGTCCGTTTGTGCAGATTACGAATGACCTGTTGGGAATAGCAATATATATTGCGGTGATTATGCTGATCAACGGTATAGGCGTTTAATTGAATTCTTATGGAACATCCTGAAAATAGCGATGAGTACAAGGGACTGACGGTTAACAAGGGTATTGAGCAGCCGTCGAGTGTTAATCCGTATCTCAGGAACGGACAGTTCCGGCGTCAGTCGAAATTGTCGGTGGCGGAATATGTGGATGGTATTGTAAAAGGTAATGTCTCGGTACTGGGCCGTGCCGTCACGCTTGTGGAGAGCTTGCGTCCGGAAGATCAGGTGATAGCTCAGGAGGTCATTGAAAAGTGCCTGCCATATTCGGGCAATTCGGTCCGCATAGGAATAAGCGGTGTGCCGGGTGCTGGTAAGAGTACTTCGATAGATGCGTTCGGACTCCACGTTCTCAAGGACGGAGGTAAACTTGCCGTGTTGGCTATTGACCCCAGCTCGGAGCGTACCAAGGGCAGCATACTTGGAGACAAGACCCGTATGGAGAGATTGTCGCTTCATCCGTCGGCATTTATCCGCCCCAGTCCATCGGCAGGAAGTCTGGGCGGTGTGGCCCGCAAGACGCGTGAGACAATCGTGCTGTGGGAGGCGGCCGGATATGACAGGATTTTCGTGGAGACTGTAGGTGTGGGACAGAGCGAGACGGCTGTACATTCGATGGTGGATTTCTTCCTGCTTATCCAACTGGCAGGTACCGGCGATGAACTGCAGGGAATCAAGCGGGGTATAATGGAGATGGCCGACGGTATTATCATAAACAAGGCCGACGGTGACAATGCCGACAAGGCCGAGCTTGCGGCACGGCAGTTCAGGAATGCGCTGCATCTGTTTCCTGCTCCCGAGAGTGGCTGGACACCTCAGGTGCTTACATATTCAGGATTCTATGACCTCCGTATAAAAGAGGTGTGGGATATGGTATGGGCATACATTGACTTCGTGAAGAAGAACGGGTATTTTGATGTCCGCAGGAATGAGCAGGCCAAGTACTGGATGTACGAGTCTATCAACGAGACTCTGCGCAGCAGTTTTTACAACAATGGAAAAATAGCCTCGCTGCTTGAGGCTAAGGAGAACCTGGTGCTTCAGGGTAAGCTTACGTCGTTTGTGGCGGCCAGACAGCTGTTAGACATCTACAGGGAGTCCAATACCCTCTGACGGCACTGCTCCATCAGCCACTTCGGGGTTGATGTGGCTCCGCAGATGCCTATACTGCCAGTGTCCTTCAGCATCTCCGGCGTGATGTCGTCAGGCCCTTCTACGGAGAATGTGCGCGGATTGACAGAGAGGCATTCGTTCAGCAGCACTTTGCCGTTTGAGCTTTTCTGGCCGCTCACGAAGATGATTGTCTGGTGTGTCTTTGCGAATTCCCTTATGTTCTCGCGACGGTGCGATACCTGACCGCAGATGGTATTGAAGTATGACAGAATAGCTCCGGACTGCATCTGTCTGTTGAGTGTCTCAATTATTTTGGAGTATCCGTTGGAGGACTTGGTAGTCTGTGAGTAAAGGAAAATGTCCTTGTTGAAATCTATGCCTGCAATGTCATCCGGTGTTTCTATGACTATGGCCGTGCCTTCGGTCTGACCTACCAGTCCCAATACTTCGGCGTGTCCTTTCTGTCCGTAGATGACAATCTGCTGCCGCGATTTGTCAATTTTGTTGTATTGCTCTCTGATGCGTTTCTGAAGCATCAGCACAACCGGACAGGTGGCATCAATCAGCGTGGTTCCGTTTGCGGCTGCCGTGCAATATGTGGATGGCGGTTCTCCGTGGGCGCGGAGCAGAACCTTGGCATTGCGCAGAGTGTTAAATTGCCCGTGGCTGATGGTCTTGAGCCCCATCTCTGCCAGACGCTGGCATTCCATACCGTTATGTACTATGTCGCCAAGACAATACAGCTCTTTACTGCGTGAAAGCTCATCCTCCGCCTTGCCTATGGCGGAGAGTACACCGAAACAGAATCCTGAATCCTGGTCGATATGAACTTCCGGTATCTTTCCTGTCCTGTCCATTATGCCTGCCCGGATGCTTTGAGGAAGCGGTCATACAGCCATTCGTCCTGTTCCTCTATACTCATATTGCTGTTGTCAAGCACTATCGCATCGCTGGCCTGCTTCAATGGAGATATTTCGCGGTGGGAGTCAATGTAATCACGTTCCTGAACGTTCTTCAACACCTCACTGAAAGTTACGTCACTGCCTTTTGCCTTCAATTCATCAAGCCTGCGCTGTGCCCGGACACGGTCGGTCGCTGTTACGAAAATCTTCAGTTCGGCATCAGGATAGACTACAGTACCTATGTCACGTCCATCCATTACGACACCTTTTTCCGCCCCCAGAGAGCGTTGACGCTCTACCAGTCTGGCGCGTACGAAATCTATGGCCGATATGGGACTGACTTTGCCGGACACCTCCATTCCGCGTATATCTTTCTCCACATCTTCTCCGTTGAGTACCGTGACCTGCCTGCCTTCAGCATCGTATCTGAATGATATGTGGATGTTTTCCATTTCCTGTGCCAGTGTGGATGTGTCTATTCCATCAGCGGTGAACAGTCCGTTGCGTATGGCAAACAGTGTGACAGCACGGTACATTGCTCCGGTGTCAACGTATGTATAACCTATTCTCCTGGCCAGAGTCTTGGCCATAGTGCTTTTCCCGCAGGAGGAATGCCCGTCTATAGCTACTATGATTCTTCCCATATAGTCAAATGTTTATTGCAAAATTGAAAATGAAGGATGGGGTGGAAACCTGGAATTGCCCGTATGACAGTCCGAAGGATATCCTGTCCAGATTGACTCCCGCTCCCAGCGTTACTCCGATAAGGCCTCTATGCCCGTCGGTAGCCAGTTCTGCCGCATTCTTGAAGTTGTATCCGACAGCCGCATATATTCTGTCTGTTATGAGTATGTCGGCTCCGAGTATGACGTGCCTGAAGAACATATCGCCCGGCGATAGTGTCCCGTCAGGACTGTAGAAGTCATTGCTGTTCCATCTGTTGAGTCTGTCGAATGTCAGCGACAGTCTGAGCGGTGCGTGCTCCAGCCGCATTGACAATCCGGCGGTTATATTGAAAGGCAATGTCTCGCGAATGTCCTGGAACGGCTTTATCTGACCGCCTATGTTTGCGAATGACACACCGGCATTGAAGCGCCCGGACAGGGATGTGTATGCCAGACCCAGATTGACGGCCAGCGCGAAAGAGGTATAGTAGCTGTACTTGGAGTAGATGGCGTTCAGAGTAGCACCTCCGCCCCATCTGTCACCGAGACGGTAGCTGTAGGTTCCTCCTATGGCTATGTCGCGCGATGAGAATGTTCCGGATGAATTGCCGACGGCATCGGTAAGGTCGGATACGCCATAATTGATGTAACGGGCTGTCACCGCAAATGATGATCTCGCTCCGGCCTTGTCGCAATACTGTGCTCCGGCTGATACGGAGCCTGCTATCCATGTCATGAAATTAAGACCCAGAATACGTTTGTCAATGGCTGTCAGCACGGCCGGATTGGAATATGTCATAGTGGGATCCGGCTCGGAAATGGATACGTTGCGTCCGCCGAGCGCGGCTTCGTGAGCCGATATGGGTAACTCCAGAAATCCGAATGCGGATGTCTGGTTCTGTGCGGGTGTCAGGCATGGCAGGCACATCAGCACTGATAATGTCAACAGGCAAACATTCTTTGACACTTCACAAAGTCTAATCAGTCCATGCGAAGTTAGGAATTAAGTCAGGAATTGTTTGTAATAAAACAGAAATTTTATTGTTTTTTGGCGGACTCAATGAAAAAAACACTATTTTTGCCAAAAGACTGAAAAAAGGTAAAAATGATAATATAATTATGGAAATCAAGAAATCAGAGAAAGCGGATCTTGAGAGAGGTAAATCTACAGCTTTGCTGGTGGGTTTCGTCGTGGCTCTGTCCGTATTGTTCGTAGCGCTTGAGTGGACCCAGCGCGATAAGAAGATAGACTTGAGCGGTCTGGTTGTAGCTGAAGTTTCACTGGAGGAGGAGATGGTACCTATCACTCTGCCTGAGAAGAAGACAGTTCCGCCACCACCACAGTCTGTAACGATTACTGATGTCATTGAGATTGTCGAGGATGATGCAGAGATAGAGGAAACTACCATTGCATCCACCGATGACCAGACAGAATACATTGAGATTAAGGAAATCGAAAATGTGGTGGTAGAGGAGGAACCGGATGAGGAGGCTCCGTTTATGGTAGTTGAGAAGATGCCTGAGTTTCCTGGCGGTACAGCTGCGCTGATGGCTTACCTTCAGAAGAACATCAAGTACCCGTCTGTCTGCCGTGAGAATAACATTCAGGGTCGTGTTCTGATTCAGTTCATCGTCAACAGGGATGGCACGATTGTGGAGCCGGAGGTTGTCAAGAGTGTTAACCCGTATTTGGATAAGGAGGCATTGCGTGTTATCTCCACTATGCCAAAGTGGAGTCCGGGTGAGCAGCGCGGCAAACCTGTACGTGTAAAGTTCACTGTTCCTGTAAACTTCAAACTTCAGTAATTGGAATATAAAGGGGCTTATACACGGCCCCTTTTTTATTGTCGTTGTTATGAGAGACGTATCGTCAATGCTGGAGCAGTTTCAGCAGTATATGGATGCTCTGGATATTCCTGCATCTCCCGCCGGGCTTTATGGGCCTGTGCGCTACGCGCTGTCGCTTGGAGGAAAAAGGATGAGGCCTCTGTTGCTGATGCTGGCATACAGCATATATCGGGATGATGTGGAGAATGCGTTTGACGCAGCATGCGGAATAGAGGTGTTTCATAATTTCACGCTGCTTCACGATGATGTGATGGATAAGGCGGATATGCGGCGTGGTATGCCGACAGTCCACAGAAAGTGGAATGAGAATACAGCGATTCTGTCTGGTGATGGAATGGTGCTGTTAGCCTACAGATATCTGAACCGAGTATCATCTGAAAATAGGGAACGAGTGCTGCAGATTGCCGATAAGGCTTTTCTGGAGGTAGTGGAAGGCCAGCAGTATGATATGGACTTTGAACGGCGGGCAGATGTGACGGAAGACGAGTATATGGAGATGATAAGGTTGAAGACTGCTGTATTGCCTGCCGCCGCTCTCGAAGCAGGTGCTGTGCTCGGTGGTGCTACGCGGCATGATCAGGAATCGCTATACAGATTTGGTGAGAAGATGGGTCTGGCTTTCCAGCTGCAGGATGACTGGCTGGATGTCTATGGCGATCCGGGAGTGTTCGGCAAAAAGACAGGTGGTGACATTCTTTGCAACAAAAAGACATACCTGTATATCAAGGCTCGTAATCTTGCGGACTGTGAGATGAATGCGGAGATGGACAGATGGGCTGAATATGCAGGAGGGGATGACCAAAGGAAGATTGATGCTGTAAAGGGCATATATGACAAGCTTGAGGTGGAATGTCTGTGCAGGGAGAAAATAGTGTCCCTTTTCGGTGAGGCTATGGAATGTGTCAAGTCCTTGGATGCTGACATGAAAAGACTCGCTGTGCTGACTGATTATGTCAGCGGACTTATTGACAGGAAAATTTAGAAATATTTGCCATACAGGAGGGGTGAGAAGGCTGATTGATACCCATTCCCATATTTTTTTGGAGGAATTTGCCGCAGATGTAGACGATGTCGTGTCGAGAGCCGCAGATGCAGGCGTTGATACGTTTGTCCTGCCGAATATAACATTGTCCGGACTTGAAGACCTGCTTGTCCTGCGCGAAAGATACCCTGACCGCTGCTATGCCTCGATAGGTCTGCATCCGACTGAATTGTCTCCGGAGTTCAGAAATGATTTGTCAGCAATGAAAGGTATTCTGGATGAGGATGCCCGCAGTGGCCGGGGACTGTTTCATGGGATAGGAGAGGTGGGGCTGGATCTGTATTGGGAGCAGGATAGTGTACGTGAGCAGACTGAGGCCTTTGAATGCCAGATAAGGTGGGCTTTGGAGTACGACCTGCCTCTTATGGTTCATTCACGAAATGCTTTTCCATTGCTATGTGATATATTGGATAAGTATCGTGATTCAGGATTGAGAGGAGTGTTCCACTGCTTTTCCGGAGGATATGAAGAAGCCTGCAGGCTTATGGAGTACGAGGGCTTTATGTTCGGGATAGGTGGAACTGTTACCTATAAGAAATCTTTGCTGCCGTTTTCCCTACCTCTTATACCGCGTGAAAGGGTTGTGGTCGAGACGGATTGCCCGTATCTGTCACCGGTACCGTATCGCGGCAGCCGCAATGAACCTGCGTATATGGTCAGAACAGTGGAGAAGATTGCTGGAATATGGGGATGTACGTCCGATGAGGTGGCGGCTGTAACCACCGTGAATGCCTGTAATCTTTTCGGGGTACAATAATCCGGCGTATCCTCCGTTTTTTAACACGTGAATGTATTTGGAATGAACATCAGGATTGTCAGGACTGTGTTTGTCCTGTCGGCGATAGTGATAGCGCTTGTGTCGCTGTTGGTGTCGCATTCTCTGGTAAGGGATCTGGCTGCGGAGGAACATACCAAGATGGAGATCTTTGCCGGTGCATACAGGACTATCAACGAGGCCGATGAGAATACTGATCTGAGCCTTGTACAGTTTGTTCTGTCAGGTAACAAGACTATACCCGTGATAGTGTTGGACAGTGATGGAAATATTGAAGATTACCTGAATCTCAATATCAGGGGCAATGATACTTTGCAGTATCTGGGCAGGAAGGCTGTACAGATGCGTGAGAGCGGAAACTCAATCCTGATATACCACGATAGGGAAATAAATGACAACTATACAGAGGTGTGCTACGGTGATTCCCTGATGCTTAACAGGCTTATGATTTATCCCTACATAGAGCTCGGAGTCGTAATGGTTTTCGTGATTATGGGTATAATAGCCCTGCTGAATTTCAAGAAATCGGAGCAGAATAGGGTGTGGGTGGGACTGTCAAAGGAAACGGCTCATCAGTTGGGTACGCCGATATCATCACTTATGGCGTGGACTGAACTGCTGAAAAGCAAGTATGACGACAATCTGATTGTTGAGATGAGCAAGGATGTGGAAAGGCTTGATACGATAGCTAAGCGCTTCTCGAAGGTTGGCTCGATGCCGGAACCACGGGAAGAGAATCTTCAGATGGTACTGCAACATGCTTTGGACTATATAGAGCACCGTTCTCCTGCTACTGTGACTTTTGAGAGAGTTTTTCCCGAGGCAATAGTGACGGCCAGCGTGAATGCCCCGCTGTTTGAGTGGGTGGTGGAGAATCTGTGCAAGAACGCTGTAGATGCTATGGACGGAAAGGGAACATTGACTGTTGAAATCTTTGAGGATTCGGATAATGCGTACATTGAGGTTTCCGACACAGGCAAGGGTATTCCAAGAAAATCGTTCAAGACGGTGTTTCTGGCAGGATATACTACCAAAACGCGTGGGTGGGGACTCGGACTGTCACTTGCAAAGCGTATTATAGAGGATTATCATAAAGGTCGTATTTTCGTGAAGAAATCGGAACTGGGCAAGGGTACCGTGTTCAGAATAGAGCTCAGAAAAAATTCCCATAAAAACGGGTGATATATTAGAACCTGTTTTGAAATAAATTTTATATCTTTGTGCCCCGAAAAATTTGTTTGATGGGAAGACTGGGTGCATATAAGATAGATCTGAAGGGGCAGGAGGATGCTGTAGCATCATACAAGTGGCTTGTTGACAGCGACTTCTTTGCGGCTTTAGATGTGGAGGATATCCATAACGGACACGTTGCCGTGGATCTCTCCGTAACGAGGATGTCCGGGGAATATGTCCTGTCATTCAGGGTGAAGGGTGATGTGTCTGTGCCGTGCGACCGTTGTTTGGACGATATGAGCATAGATATTGATACCGAAGGGGAACTGAAAGTGCGTCTGGGTGCCGATTTCGCTGATGACGGCGATGTGGTTGTGGTGCCTGAACTGGAAGGAATGATAAATGTTTCGTGGTATATATATGAGTTCATATCTCTGGCTATACCATTGAAGCATGTACACGCGCCTGGCAAGTGTAACAGGGAGATGAGTGAGCAGCTTGAGAAGCATATTGTCTCCGACATTGATAACAGTGAGTCCGATGGGCAGATTGATTCCCGTTGGGCCGAACTGGAGAAACTGAACTTTGAAGAAGAATTAAATAACGATTAAAACGAAAGAAAATGGCACATCCTAAAAGAAGGCAGTCAAAGACAAGAACTGCCAAAAGAAGATCCCATGATCATGCAATTGTCCCGACATTGGCAATTTGCCCGAACTGTGGCGCTTGGCACGTATATCACACCGTATGCGGTGAGTGCGGATATTACAGAGGTAAGTTGGCCGTTGTAAAAGAGGCTGCCGCTGAGTGATTTATGCAGAGATAAAGGAAACGCACCGCTTGCGATGCGTTTTTTTTATATTAATGTACAGCGATGCATAAGGCCGGTTTCGTGAATATAGTGGGTAACCCGAATGTTGGTAAATCCACGTTGATGAACCTTCTGGTGGGTGAAAGGTTGTCCATAGCTACCTTCAAGGCTCAGACTACCCGTCATCGTATAATGGGGATAGTGAATACCGAGGAGTCCCAGATTGTTTTTTCCGATACTCCTGGTGTGCTGAAACCGCTCTATAAGCTGCAGGAGTCGATGCTGGCTTTCTCGGAGTCGGCTCTGGTAGATGCCGATGTGCTGCTGTATATGACTGATGTCGTTGAGAATACTGTCAAGAATGACGGATTCCTGGACAAGGTGGCAAGGTTGGATGTGCCGGTACTGGTACTGATTAACAAGATCGATTTGTCCGACCAGGAGTCATTGGAGAAGATGGTGACATCATGGCACGGACTGCTGCCTTCAGCCGAGATAATTCCGATTTGCGCCAGGACGGGCTTCGGAGTAGACTATGTACGGAAAAGGATCAACGAACTGATACCTCCGTCTCCTCCGTATTTCGATAAGGATCAGCTGACGGACAAGCCTGCGCGTTTCTTCGTGTCGGAGATTATACGGGAGAAGATTCTGCTGAATTACGAGAAGGAGATTCCGTATTCGGTGGAGGTCGTCATTGAACAGTTCAAGGAGAACAGAAACCGCATATTGATAAGTGCGGTGATATATGTGGAGAGAGAGTCACAGAAGGCTATATTGATAGGCCACGAAGGGAGCGCCATGAAACATGTCGCGACACAGGCCAGAAAAGATTTGGAGAAATTTTTCGGTAAGCGGATATTCCTGGAGGTGTTTGTCAAGGTCGATAAGAACTGGCGCAGCTCTGACCGTGAGCTGACTAATTTCGGATATAATCCGCAATAATTGACGCAATGGGTAATCTGGTAGCTATAGTAGGACGCCCTAATGTGGGCAAATCGACGTTGTTCAACCGTCTGACTCAGACCCGGCAGGCTATTGTAGATGATGAGGCCGGCACTACGCGCGACCGCCAGTATGGCAAATGCGAGTGGGGTGGTCGTCTGTTCTCGGTAGTGGATACGGGGGGATGGATTGTCAATTCAGACGATGTGTTTGAGGAGGAGATCCGCAAGCAGGTTACTGTGGCGGTGGATGAAGCCGATCTGGTGCTGTTTCTGGTGGATATAAAGAATGGTCTTACCGACCTGGATGTGGAGGTGGGCAGGATATTGCGCCGCTCCGCCACTCCGGTGATACTGGTGGCCAACAAGATGGATACGTTTGACCTTCAGTATGGTGCGGCAGAGTTCTACAGTCTGGGTCTCGGCGATCCAGTGTGCATATCGGCGGCCAATGGCAGCGGTTCCGGTGACCTGTTGGATGTGGTGGCTTCCAAGCTCGGTGACAAGCCCGATGAGGAGGCGGACGACAATATCCCCCGCTTTGCCGTGATAGGCAGGCCGAATGTCGGCAAGAGTTCCATAGTCAATGCGTTCATAGGAGAGGACAGGCATATAGTCACGGATATAGCAGGTACTACCCGGGACTCGATATATACCCGTTACAACAAGTTCGGCTTTGATTTCTATCTGGTCGATACGGCAGGTATCAGGAAAAAAGGCAAGGTGGAGGAAGACCTGGAGTTCTACTCCGTGATGCGCTCGATAAGGTCTATTGAAAATTCCGATGTGTGCGTATTGATGCTGGATGCCACGCGGGGTATTGAGAGTCAGGATATGAATATTGTCTCTCTCGTACTTAAAAACCAGAAGGGACTTGTAGTGGTGGTGAATAAATGGGATTTGATAGAAGACCGTTCTGCTACGGTGATGCGGAATTATGAGGATGCCATCCGCCGGAGGCTGGAACCGTTTTCGGATTTCCCCATTGTATTTACATCGGCTGTCAGCAAGCAGAGGATAATGAAGGTGCTGGAACAGGCAAAGGATGTGTATCTGCATCGTCAGCAAAGGGTATCGACCGGTAAGCTCAATGCGGAGATGCTGCCTTTGATAGAGTCGTACCCGCCGCCATCAATGAAGGGCAAGTATATCAAGATAAAATACTGTATGCAGTTGCAGGGACCGGTGGTGCCATCGTTCATATTCTTTGCCAACCTGCCGCAGTATGTGAAGGAACCTTACAAGAGATTTCTGGAGAATAAGATACGGGAGAAGTGGAATTTCTCCGGAACTCCAATCAATATCTTTATCCGGCAGAAGTAATCAGAGCTGGAAACTTTTCTTCCGCAGTTCAAAGCTCTGGCTGAGGTATTTGGCTTTCACCGTCGGGTTTGCCGCAAGTTCCTCGGGAGTGCCGTGGAACAGTATGCGCCCCTCGTACAGCAGATAGGCACGGTCGGTGATGCTCAGTGTCTCGTGTACGTTGTGGTCGGTGATGAGTATTCCGATGTTGTGATATTTGAGTTTCCATACAATCTGCTGTATGTCCTCTACGGCTATCGGATCGACACCGGCGAACGGTTCGTCCAACATTATGAACTTAGGTTCGATGGCGAGGCAGCGTGCTATCTCAGTACGGCGGCGTTCTCCACCTGACAGACGGTCTCCGAGGTTCTTGCGGACTTTCTGCAGACTGAATTCCTCAATCAGACTTTCAAGTTTCTCTTTCTGGTAGGACTGTGGCTTGCCGGTGAGTTCCAACACTGACGCGATATTGTCCTCAACACTCATTTTGCGGAATACGCTGGCCTCCTGGGCCAGATACCCTATGCCTTTGCGGGCGCGCATATAGACGGGGTATCCGGTTATGTCTTCGTCATTGAGGAATATGCGGCCTTCGTTGGGCGTAATCAGCCCTGTTGTCATATAGAACGATGTGGTCTTTCCTGCTCCGTTAGGCCCGAGCAGACCTACAATCTCTCCCTGCCTTACATTGATGGATACGTGGTTGACCACAGTGCGCTTGCCGTATCTCTTTACCAGATTCTCTGTGTGGAGTACCATCGGTTCCGTGCCTGTCTGAGTGCTATCGTCCATTTGCAGCTATAACTATGTTGATTCAAGTTTCGCAGGGTTCCAAATTGCTGTCATTCAGGGGTTGTCAAGGCGAAACTTGAATAATAATATCCTTGTATGACCCCCACCTGCATCCTCCCCTCAGGGGAGGACTTGAGTTCCGCTTTGCGTAACTTAAGTCCCCTATCCTTTTATCACCCCACCTTAATCCTCCACGAGGGAGGAGCCGGGAACGGCTGGAACTCAAGTTTCACATGCGAAGCTTGCGCGTATTGACATTTATGCAGTACAAAAGTACGAAAATATATTGGTGCGCTAAATTTGGCAGTTAATTATTATTGGAGTAAATTCGCAAATTAATATGGTCACGGGTATCCGTGACAGTGAGACAGATTATTCCAATAAACAAATAGCAATAATGAAGGTTTCATTTGAGAACGTGAGCAAGGTACAGGGCCTGCTTACGGTAAGTCTTGAGAGGGCAGATTATCAGGAGAGTCTTGAGAAGTCACTGAAAGAGTACAGAAAGAAGGCAAATATGCCGGGCTTCCGTCCGGGGATGGTTCCTATGGCACTGATACAGAAGATGTACGGCAAGGCCATCAAGGCTGAGGAAATCAATAGGATTCTCCAGGATAAGGTGATGGGATACATTAAGGACAACAATATCGATATGTTGGGTGAACCTCTGCCGAACGATGAGAAAGAGAAGGGCCAGAGCATGGATGACGATAACCTGACATTCTACTTCGATATAGCAGTGGCTCCTGAGTTTGATGCTACTGTATCGAAGGATGATACGCTGACTTATTATCAGATAAAGGTTACGGACGAGATGGTTGACGGTCAGGTTAACAGTTATACCCAGCGTAACGGCAAGTACGACAAGGTTGATTCGTATCAGGCCAACGATATGATGAAGGGTAAGCTGGCTGAGCTGAATGCCGACGGCAGCGTGAAGGACGGTGGCATTGTGGTGGAGGATACTGCCCTGATGCCGTCATACTTTGCAGATGACAGTGCAAAGTCCCTGTTTGAGGGTGCAAAGACAGGCACTGAGGTCCGCTTCAATCCGGCTGAGGCATATAAGAATAATGCGGTTCAACTTTCATCTCTGCTCGCACGCAGCAAGGAGGAGGTTGAGAATGTCAAGTCGGACTTCCTGTTCACGATATCCGAGATCACCCGCTATACTCCGGGTGATGTCAATCAGGAATTGTTCGATCAGGTGTTCGGAAAGGATGCCGTGAAGAGTGAGAAGGAGTTCCGTGACAGGATACGCGAGTCTCTGGAGCGCAGTTTCGTTCCGGACAGCGATTACCGTTTCCTGCTGGATGTACGTAAATATCTGACAGACCGTATTGGCAAACTGGAATATCCTGAGGTTCTGCTGAAACGTATTCTCCGGGAGAACAGCAGGGAGGAGAATGAGGACATTGACGCAACATACCAGAGGAGCATTGACGAACTGACCTGGCATCTGATAAAGGAGAGGCTGGTACGCGACAATGATATCAGGATAGAGGAGGCCGATGTCAAGGAACAGGCACGTGAGGCTACCCGCGCACAGTTTGCCCAATATGGTATGATGGAGATTCCCGAGGAGCTCCTTAACAACTATGCCGGCGAGATGATGAAGAAACGCGAGACTGTTGACGGTCTTGTGAACCGTGCAGTGGAGACAAAACTGTCGGCTGTCCTGAAGAAGCAGTTCACACTGAAGAAGAAGAACGTGAGTATGGAGGATTTCAATAAGCTGTTCGAGACGGATGGCAAGGCTTCCGGGGAGAAGGCTGATGGGAAGAAACCTGCAAAGGCTACAGCAAAGAAAAGCACTGGAAAGGCTACCGTCCAGGATGAGAATGCCAAGTAATACGTCATTGTGATACAGAAAGATATGGATGATTTCAGGAAATTCGCCACACGTCATATAGGAATGAGCGGACAGACGCTGGACGATGTCGTCAAGGCACAGTCCCAGTACCTGAATCCGTATATTCTGGAGGAACGTCAGCTGAATGTGACTCAGATGGATGTGTTTTCCAGACTGATGATGGACCGTATCATCTTCCTTGGTACGGAAATAAGCGATTATACCGCCAATACGATTCAGGCGCAGCTGCTGTATCTGGATTCGGTGGATTCTTCAAAGGAGATATCCATTTATCTCAATTCTCCCGGAGGATCGGTGAGTGCCGGACTGGGTATATATGATACGATGCAGTTTGTCAGCAGTCCTGTAGCGACAATATGTACCGGAATGGCCGCAAGTATGGCGGCTGTGCTGCTGGTTGCCGGCCATGACGGCAAACGCTCGGCCTTGCCTCACAGCAGGGTGATGATACATCAGCCTATGGGTGGTGTGCAGGGGCAGGCCAGTGATATTGAGATTACAGCGCGGGAGATTCAGAAGCTCAAGAAGGAATTGTATTCGATTATAGCTGATCACTCACATACGCCTTTTGATAAGGTATGGGCGGACAGCGACCGTGATTATTGGATGACGGCGCAGGAGGCTAAGGAGTATGGTATGATTGATCAGGTGTTGGAAAAACGCAAGTAATGTCGAAAATTCAAAATCATTGCTCGTTCTGCGGACGTGGAGAAAAGGAAGTCGGCTTCCTTCTGGCCGGTGTGGATGGATACATATGCAACGAGTGCGTGGAACAGGCACATCAAATTATCTCTGAAGCACGCGGGAGTACTGGAGGCAAGAGCACTTTTCAGATTGATATACCGAAACCTAAGGAAATAAAGGAATATCTGGATGATTATGTGATAGGTCAGGATGATGCGAAACGCTATCTTTCCGTGGCTGTATATAATCATTACAAGCGCATTTCATCGTCTGTACAGGATGATGTCAATATAGAAAAGAGCAATATCATACTGGTTGGGGCTACCGGTACAGGAAAGACACTGTTGGCAAGGACTATAGCTGGTTTTCTCAAGGTCCCATTTGCCATTGTCGATGCTACTGTGCTGACCGAGGCTGGATATGTCGGCGAGGATATAGAGAGCATATTGTCGCGTTTGCTGCAGGTGGCAGACTATGATGTGGAGGCGGCACAGCGAGGCATCGTTTTCATAGACGAGATTGACAAGATTGCCAGAAAGAGTGACAATCCGTCTATTACCCGTGATGTGAGCGGTGAGGGTGTACAACAGGGTTTGCTGAAACTTCTTGAGGGCTCGGTTGTGAATGTGCCTCCCCAGGGTGGCCGCAAGCATCCCGAACAGAAGTTCATACAGGTGGACACAAAAAACATTCTGTTCATCTGTGGCGGGGCATTCGATGGTATAGAGAGGAAGATTGCACAGAGACTGAATACGCAGGTTGTTGGTTTTGAATCTGTAGAAAAACGCGGAAGAATTGACAACAACAATCTGATGAAGTATGTCTCTCCGCAGGATTTGAAATCGTTCGGCATGATTCCGGAGATTGTAGGTCGTCTGCCGGTGGTCACATATCTGCAGCCTCTTGACAGAACTGCGTTGAGGAATATCCTGACTGAACCTAAGAACTCTCTGGTGAGGCAGTATGAGAAACTGTTCGCGATAGACGGAGTGAATCTGTCTTTCCAGCCGGCCGTGTTGGATTATGTCGTGGACAAGGCCATTGAATTCAAACTTGGTGCACGTGGGCTGCGTTCCATAATGGAGGCGATAATGATGGATGTGATGTTTGACCTGCCTTCGACGGACAGGAAGAAATGCAATATAACATTGGTATATGCCAAAAAACAGTTGGAAAAGGCTGACGGGGTTAGGCTGTCGTCCGTTTGAGATAAATTTAACAAAAAAATAAAACATATAGTGGGGGTTATTCCGAGGTTGTTCTTAACTTTGTTTTAAATACCTGATTTTTACGGGGAGAAGTTTTTTGTATGGCTGACAAGTATAATTTATTTGAAACACTGAAAGTTCATTTCGGCTTTGACAAGTTCAAAGGCGACCAGGAGGCTATAATCAGAAACCTGCTTGACGGCAACGACACGTTTGTGCTGATGCCTACAGGCGGGGGAAAGTCTTTGTGCTATCAGCTTCCGGCATTGCTGATGGACGGTACGGCGATTGTCATCTCACCATTGATAGCCCTGATGAAGAATCAGGTGGATGCTATGAGAAATATGGGTGAGGAGGAAGGAATAGCGCATTTTATCAATTCATCGCTTACAAAGAGTGCAATTGACCAGGTTAAGGATGATGTGCTGTCCGGCAAGACGAAACTGCTGTATGTCGCCCCGGAATCGTTGACGAAAGAGGAAAATGTGGATTTTCTCAAGAACGTCAGAATATCATTCTATGCAATAGACGAGGCGCATTGCATATCTGAGTGGGGACATGACTTCCGTCCTGAGTACAGGCGTATCAGGCCTATTATCAACGAAATTGGTAAGGCTCCTGTGATAGCTCTCACAGCTACGGCTACCAATAAGGTGCGCGATGATATAAAGAAGAACCTGCTCATACAGGATGCTAGGGACTTCAAGTCCTCGTTCAACCGCCCGAACCTTTACTATGAAGTGAGGCCCAAAACCAAGAATGTCGACAAGGAGGTAATCCGTTTTATCAAGGCCAATGCCGGAAAGTCAGGCATCATATACTGCCTGTCCCGTAAGAAGGTTGAGGAATTGGCCGAACTGCTGAGAGCCAATGATATCCCGGCTCAGGCATATCATGCCGGTATGGAGGCTGCGGCACGTACCAAGACTCAGGATGCGTTCCTGATGGAGAAGATTGACGTTATAGTGGCTACAATAGCGTTCGGTATGGGAATTGATAAGCCGGATGTCAGATATGTGATACATTACGATATACCGAAAAGTTTAGAAGGCTATTATCAGGAGACCGGACGTGCCGGCCGTGACGGCGGTGAGGGCCAATGTATTGCATTCTATAACAGCAAGGATGTACAGAAGTTGGAAAAGTTCCTGGACGGCAAACCTATAGCAGAACAGGATATCGGCAAGCAGCTTCTTCAGGAAACGACGGCGTATTGTGAGTCGTCCGTATGCCGTAGAAAACAGTTGCTGCATTATTTCGGTGAGAATTACGAACCGGACAACTGTGGAAACTGTGACAATTGTCTTAGTCCTAAGAAACAGGTTGAGGCACAGTCATTGCTTACAACCGTACTTGAGGCTGTCGATGCTCTGAAGGAGAATTTCAAATCTGACTATATCGTTGACCTGCTGCTTGGGAAAGAAACTTCACAGATACTGGATCATAAGCATGATGAACTTGAGGTATTCGGCTCAGGCAGTGATGAGGATGACAAGACCTGGAATGCCGTGATACGTCAGGCTCTTATTGCGGGGTATCTGACAAAGGATGTTGAGAATTATGGCCTGCTCAAAATATCTGATGATGGCCGTGATTTCATGGGTAGTCCGAAGTCGTTCATGATTGTTGAGGACAATGATTTTGAAGACGAGGATGCAGAGGAACCTATGCGTGGTGGAGGTACATTCGCTGTTGACCCGGAGTTGTACTCAATGCTGAAGGATTTGCGCAAGAAGATTTCAAAGCAGATGCAGCTGCCGCCTTACGTGATATTTCAGGATCCTTCACTGGAAGCGATGGCCACCACCTACCCGATATCGCTGGAGGAACTTCAGAACATTACAGGTGTAGGCGCAGGCAAGGCCAAGCGTTATGGTCAGGAATTCATTGACCTGATAAAGCGTCACGTGGAGGAGAATGAGATTGAACGTCCGGAGGATATGCGTGTGCGTACCGTGGCTAACAAATCGAAACTGAAGGTGGAGATAATACGTCTGATTGACCTGAAAGTCGCTTTGGATGATATAGCTATATCAAAAGGTATGGAGTTTGATGAACTGTTGACGGAAATTGAATCAATTGTCTATTCGGGTTTCAAACTGAATATAAATTATTTCATTGACGAAACGATAGATGAGGACCGTGCAGAGGACATATACTCATACTTCAAGGAATCTGAAACGGATTCACTGGATGATGCCATAGATGAACTGGGTGATGATTATTCGGAGGAGGAGATAAGGCTGATAAGGATAAAGTTCATCTCTGAGATGGGAAATTGATTTTTTCAGAATAAACAAAAATTATATTATATGTCATTTTTAACTGAACGGGTTGTAATGGAGGGGCTCACATTTGACGATGTGCTGTTGGTGCCGTCATATTCAGAGGTTCTTCCAAAAGAGGTTTCGCTGGCTACAAGATTTTCAAGAAACATCAGGTTGAATATACCATTCGTGACGGCGGCTATGGATACTGTCACAGAGTCCCAGATGGCTATTGCAATAGCGCGGGAAGGTGGAATCGGCGTGATTCATAAGAATATGTCCATAGAGGAGCAGGCCAGACAGGTGGCGATTGTAAAGCGTGCCGAAAATGGTATGATATATGACCCGATTACCATTCACCGTGACAATTCCATTCGTGATGCGTTGGCGTTGATGCGTGAATATCATATCGGAGGCATACCTGTCGTGGAGTCTGATGGCCGTCTGTGCGGTATCGTCACCAATCGCGACCTGAGGTTCCAGAAGAATTTTGATACTCTGATCGGCGATGTAATGACAAAGGAAAATCTGGTCACTACGTACCAGCAGATTGATATGGCATCGGCCGCACAGATTCTTCAGGAAAATAAGATAGAGAAACTTCCGGTTGTGGATAATGCCGGAAAGCTGATAGGACTTATCACGTATAAGGATATTACCAAGGCCAAGGATAAGCCTATGGCGTGCAAGGACAGCAAGGGACGTTTGCGCGTGGCGGGCGGAGTAGGTGTCACGAAGGACTCTATGCAACGTATTGAGGCGTTGGTGGATGCAGGGGTTGATGCCATTGTCATTGATACGGCCCATGGTCATTCGCGCTCCGTGTTGGAGAAACTGAAAGAGGCGAAGGCGACATTCAAGGATATAGATGTGGTGGTTGGTAACATTGCCACTGGCGATGCTGCCCGTATGCTGGTTGATGCGGGAGCTGATGCGGTAAAAGTGGGCATAGGACCGGGTTCTATCTGTACTACACGCATTGTGGCCGGTATAGGTGTTCCGCAGGTGTCAGCAATATATGACGTTGCGCAGGCTATCAAGGGCTCCGGCGTTCCTGTGATAGCTGACGGTGGTCTCAGATATTCGGGCGATGTGGTCAAGGCTTTGGCTGCAGGCGGTAACAGTGTGATGTTCGGTTCCCTTGTTGCCGGAACTGAGGAATCTCCCGGCGAGACGATAATCTTCAACGGCCGTAAGTTCAAGTCCTATCGTGGAATGGGATCGTTGGAGGCTATGGAGAATGGTTCAAAGGACCGCTATTTTCAGGGAGACCAGAAGGATGTCAAGAAACTGGTGCCGGAGGGCATTGCAGCGCGTGTTCCATATAAGGGTACTCTGTATGAGGTGGTATATCAGTTGGCTGGCGGTCTGAGGTCGGGAATGGGCTATTGCGGTACACCGGATATTGAATCCCTCCATTCTGCGAAGTTTGTGAGAATCACCAATGCAGGCATACACGAGAGTCATCCTCACGATGTGGCCATTACCAGTGAAGCTCCGAACTACAGCCGTCCTGAGTAAAAAGCTTTTTTATCAACAAATTAACGCGATATATGAGAAGAGCATTTATTACATGTCTGTTAATGGCGTTTGTCACTGTAGTACTCGCTCAAGACAATCCTGTGGTTATGAATGTAGCCGGATACGATGTCACACGCAGTGAGTTTGAGTACTTCCTGCAGAAGAATTGTGTTGAGGATACACTGGATTTCAAGACAATTTCAAAGTATGCTGACCTGTATGTGAACTTCAAGTTGAAAGTCGCGGCGGCTAAGAGCGCGGGTATTGATACTACGGCAGCGTTTATAAACGAGTATAAGTCCTATAGGGATATTTATGCTGACAAAATATTGGTTGATTCAACCTGGCTTGAAACAAGAGCTAAGGATCTGTATCACGAGAATGAGGAAACCGTAGGTCCGCAGGGATATTATGATGTGTCAATGATATCACTTCTTCCTGAAGATGAGAAAGAAGAGAGTATTAAGGCAACCGGGATGCACTTATTTGAGAGACGGCAGGCAATATTGGATGGAGAAGTATCTTTCAGCGAAGTGGCCAAACAGGAGTCATACGATATATTGGCCGAGGACGGCGGCTATATGGGATGGATTACAAGGACAGAGCTCCCGGGGGCTGTTGCGGATCAGTTGTTCATGTATGGGCCTGATACATTGACAATGCCAATTTGGACTGAGTACGGATGGCTGATGTTTGAAATAAGGGGACAAAAAGCTTTTGAACCATATGAAGAACAGCGCAGTCAGATTATGCAGTGGATGCATGACAATGGGTATGACAGATTTGCAAAATATTCTACTGCAAATAAATATGCGCGGAATCACGGATGGGAGGTGAGAGATGAAGAAGCCTTGTCCCGTTTGGATAGTATTCTGGAGGAAGCATATCCTGATTTCGGCAATGTGTCTATGGAATATCATGACGGATTGCTGTTGTTTGAGATAAGCAACAGAAAAATATGGAACAGCATAAGTTCCGATACGACACTGCTGGAGAAGTGGTTTGATGGGCATCGCAACGACTATGTATTTGATAAACCTGTATTCAAAGGCTGCATTATGATGTGCGCCAGTGAGGATATATACAATGAAGTCGTAAAGGTAACAGAAGGAGTAAATCTGGAACAGTTGAAATCGAGGATTGATGAATATGACCCTGAACATATCAAGGTACATGCGCAATACGGGCCGTTCCGAAAAGGAGCCAACTCCTATTGCGATGCGATAGTATTTGGTGAGGGACAGCCTTCGATGTCCGTCTCTTTTCCATATACCGGTTATATTGGAAGGGTGCTTGAGACCCCGGAGGTATGGACAGATGTGCCTGGAGCTGTAATCAGTGACGCACAGGATGCGGCTGAGAAAGCGTGGGTGAAAGAACTGCGTAAGCAATATGGCTTCAAGTTGTACAAGAAGGAACTTAAGGTAATGTGTACCGAGTAATGGTCGTATTTCTGCTCATATCAGTGCTTCTTCTGCAATTTTCCTGTTCTGAAAAATCAAGTACAGCGGAGCAGGGGCGGACACCTGTCGTGTCTGTGGATGGAAACTATCTGTATTATGATGAATTGGCGAAAGTTATGTCCCCGGACCTTTCTCCAGAGGATAGTGCCGCTTTTGCAGACAGTTATATAAGAAATTGGATATCAGAACTTCTATTATATCAGAATGCCCGTCGTAACATTCCTGATACGAGGGAGATTGATGCATTGGTTGAAAATTACAGACGTGCGCTTATAGTTCATGACTATGAACAGAGGATGATAGAGCAGAAATGCAGGAATGAGGTTAATGAGTCTGATATACAGAAGTTTTATGACGAGAATGGTACTCTGTTCATCATAGAAGAGCCCATAGTCAAGGGTCTGTTCATAAAACTGCCGTTGTCAGTGCCCAATTTGAACAAGGTGAGGAAATGGTATGCTGATTTGTCAGAGCAGTCATTGGATGAACTTGAGAAGTACTGCATGGTGAATGCTGTCAAATATTATGTTCTTTATGACACGTGGACTTCAATTTCTCAGATAGAGTCTATGATGTCGCTGTCATCCAATTCTTTGAGGGATGAAATTGCCCAAAACAAAAAATTTGAGATGAAGGATGATTCGTTCATATATTTTGTAAATGTGACGGATATCAGGAATCGTGGAGAACAGGAACCGTTGGAGAAGGCAAGTGTGGAGATAAGACGTCTGCTGAGGAACAGCAGTGAGGTGAATTTCATTGAACGCATGAAGCAGGAACTTTACGAAAGTGCCATTGCCAAAGACAGGATAGTTTTTTTCAATTGACGTGGGTATGAAGAGATTGTGGTCAATTGTGATATTGATGGTTATGTCGGCTGTGGCAATAGCCCAGAATGACAATGTGATAGATGAGATCGTATGGCTTGTGGGCGATGAGGCTATATTCAAGTCGGAGGTCGAGGAACTGCGGATTCAGTCTCAGATGCAGGGTGTGCGTTGGGACGGTGATCCCTATTGTCTGATACCCGAGGAACTTGCGGTTCAGAAATTGTTTATCAATCAGGCTGTGCTTGACAGTGTGATTGTGACTAACAGTGAGGTGTCAGACCAGATTGAATATACGGTGCAGGCATTGGCAAATCAATATGGGAGTGTTGAGAAAGTGGAAGAGTACTATGAGATGACAATCAATGATATACGTCTCCGTATGGAGGACAATGTCAGAAACCAGCTGATTACCAAAAAGATGCGCAGTAATATTGTCGGTAATGTAAAGGTCTCGCCGGCAGAGGTACGCAAGTACATGAAGGAGATACCGATAGAGGAAATACCGTATGTGCCTACTCAGGTGGAGGTTCAGATTATCACACGTGAACCCGTTATTCCGCAGGAGGAAATAGATGCGGTTAAGGCTGAGCTGAGAGATTATACGGAGAGAATCCAGGAAGGAACTGCCCAGTTCTCGACTTTGGCTCTGCTGTATTCAGAGGATCCGGCATCGGCCCGGCGTGGTGGTGAGCTGGGTTTTGTAGGGCGGGCAGAGGTTGTTCCTGAATTCGCCACGGTGGCATTCAATCTGACTGATCCCAAAAAGGTATCGAAGATTGTCGAAACGGAGTATGGCTATCATATCATACAGCTTATTGAGAAACGTGGGGACAGAATCAATGTGCGGCATATTTTGCGGAAGCCCAGAGTGCCGGATGAAGCTGTCAATACGGCATTGAACACCTTGGATTCAATTGCCGACGAGATACGCAATGAAAAGTTCTCGTTTGATGAGGGGGCGCGTTATCTGTCATACGATAAGGATACACGTAACAATAACGGACTGATGACGTATCACCCCGAGGATGAGAATACGTCAGTATCGAAGTTCGAAATGCAGCAATTGCCTCAGGAAGTGGCAAGGGTCGTTGACAGGATGCATGTCGGTGAAATATCAGATCCGTTTACCATGGTTACCAGAGATGGCAAGGTGGTCTGTGCCATTGTAAAGCTGAAGAGCCGTATTTCCGGTCATCAGGCTTCAGTAACGGAGGATTTCCCTATACTGCGGGAGATAGTGCTGCAACGTAAGCAGGATGAGACTTTGCAGAAATGGATCCGTGAAAAACAAAAGACCACGTATGTGAAGATATTTGACGGATGGAATGACTGTGAATTCCGCTATCCGGGTTGGGTGGTTCAGTAAGTTATGTCACTGAATTTGTCTGAGATAGTAAAACATGGAGCCGGCATTGTACGTTTGCTGTTTTTGTCGGTTTTTTTGATGACTCCGGCATGTATCCTGTATGCGGAGGACGCAGACTCCACGGAGAATTATGTATATCTGTTGAATTCAGATGAAATCAGGTACAATCAATATGTGAATTCCGAAGCACAGTTGTTGGTTGGAAATGTTATTTTCCGTCACGACAGTATGTACATGTATTGCGACAGTGCTCTGTTCTTTCAGAAGAGGAATTCCTTTAATGCTTACAGGAATGTGCGTGCAGAACAGGGTGATACGTTATTCCTGTTCGGGGATTCTCTGCTGTATGATGGCGCATCCAGAGTGGCACGGGTACGTGGCGGGGTGCGTCTTGAGAACAGGGAGATGATTCTGCTCACTGACAGTTTGAATTATGACCGCAACAGCAGTATAGGATATTTTTTCAATGGGGGTACGCTGCTTGATGCCACCAGCACTCTTACATCGGAATACGGTGAATATCGCACTGAATCGGGAGTGACGGTGTTCCGTCAGGATGTGGTATTTGAGAATGTGGATTATACGATGTACACCGACACGCTGGTGTATAATGTTGACAGCAGAAAGGCTTTTTTTGTGTGTCCTACGCGTATTGTAAGTGAGGATAATACGGTTGAGACAGATTCCGGATGGTTTGACACTACGAATAGGAATTCCGTATTGCTGGACCGTTCCCGTATTTTGTATTCGGATGGGGAACAGCAGATGACGGGTGACAGTATTGTTTATCACAATGCGGAAAACCAGATATATGGTTATGGAAATGTGCTGATTAATGATTTCTCAGATCATATTGATGTGCAAGGGGATTATGCTTTCTATGACAGGAACAGGGATTCGGCAATAGTGAGCGGTAACGCTCTGGCTATTGAGTATTCTGAGAAGGATAGTCTTTTCCTGCATGCTGATACTTTCAAACTGAGGAGTGTGCAGAAGGATTCTACCCTGAATAGAATTATGATGGCTTATAATAAAGTCAAGGCATTCAGGATTGACTTGCAGATGATATGTGACTCAATGGAATTCCAGTCGGTTGATTCGTGCCTGACTTTATATGGCGATCCTATTGTATGGTCTCAGAGCCAACAGATATTGGGCGAGGTCATCAAGGCTTATATGAACGACAGTACGATTGAATGGGCTCACGTGATAGGTCAGGCTCTGTCTGTAGAACAGGTGGCTATGGATCAGTTCAATCAGATTTCAGGCCGTGAGATTAAGGCTTTTTTCAAAAATGGGGATATAGACAGGGCAGAAGTTGACGGTAATGTTAATGTCAGGTATTATCCGTATGATTCCGATAGTATCGTCATCGGATTGAACGAGACAGCGGCATCACATATGAATGCTGCATTCAAGGCACGAAAGGTAGATAAGATAGTTGTGACAGGCAGTTCGGAGGGCACGCTTTATCCCATGGATCAGATACCTCCCGGAAAGAGGGAACTTGTCAATTTTGACTGGTTCGCAGATCTGCGGCCACGTGACCGTGAGGATGTATTCCACTGGCGTGGCAAGAAGGCTGAGGATAAACTGAGGGAGAATGTTTTTTCCAGAGATGTCCCTTTGCCAACTCTGCCGGTTATAAAAGGAAAATAATAACTGGAATCTGTATTGAAATCCATCTCGAAAATCCTTCATGAAATTTTTAATCGGACATTTCAAAACAGATTCTAAGGTTTCGCATGCGAAACTTTAGTTCCAGCCGTTCTCGGCTGGGTTCTCCTCTGAGGGGAGGATGTAGGTGGGGGCATACAAGGATATTATTATTCAAGTTTCACCTTGACAGCCTCTGAATGACAGCAATTTTGAATCCAGCGAAACTTGAAATAATAAAAATGGTATTATGGGAATGTTCAGTATCAGGGAGCCACGCCGTATAGAGCATAAATATATCTATTATGACGAGCGTAAGGAGAAACTGAAGAAAATAGAGGAGAAAGCGAAGAGGGAGCTTGGTTTGTCGGAGGATACTTTCGATCCTGAGAATATAAGAGGTAAATTCATTGAGGGTACAAAGCATCTGAAGAGGCGCAAGCAGTCGGGCTCGAAGTCCATACCGCTTCCCGTAGCGATAGTGCTTATTGTGGCATTGCTGATGCTATGGGTTTATCTCAGACGTGGAATGTAATTTGTGGAAGTATTCTATGGATGATGTGGTTAGGCTTTTGCCAGAGTCTGTGTCAAGTCGCATAGCCGCCGGGGAGGTGGTGCTGCGTCCGGCATCTGTCGTCAAGGAGATGCTGGAGAATGCTATCGATGCCGGAGCAACATCGGTCCGTATTATATTGACGGATGCAGGAAGGACTGCGATACAGATTGTTGACAATGGTATGGGAATGTCCGTAGCGGATGCCTTGCTGGCATTCCAGCGTCACGCGACATCGAAGATAAGTACCCCGGAAGATTTGTATTCACTGAGTACATTCGGATTCCGTGGCGAGGCATTGGCATCGATTGCGGCAGTCTCGGAGGTACAGCTGAGAACACGTCGTGAGGAGGATGAGATTGGCACTTGTGTAACAATACACGGTGGTGGCACTCCAGTGCAGGAGCCTGTGTCCTGTCCTAAAGGTTGTGACTTCACGGTAAAGAATCTGTTCTTTAATCTCCCGGCCAGACGGAAGTTCCTGAAAAGCAATCAGACGGAACTCAGCAATATAATGAAGGAGGTGGAGAGAATTGCGCTGGTTCATCCGGAACTTGCGGTGTCCGTCTTCCATCAGAATAATGAGATACTGTCATTGCAGACGGTAAGTTCCTTTAAACAACGCATCGCGGCTGTTTTCGGCAATGGAATAAACAAGTCGCTGATTCCTGTATCAACTGAAACATCGGCGGTTTCCATATCCGGATATGTAAGCACTTTTGACGGGGTGAAGAAGAAAGGCGCGGAGCAGTTCTTTTTTGTAAATGGACGTTATATGCGTCATCCGTATTTTCATAAGGCTGTGTTGGAGCCATATGAGAATCTTATACCGGTATCTGAGCAACCGTCATATTTCCTGTTCCTTACCGTTCCGGCGGACTCAATAGATGTGAATATACATCCGGCCAAGACGGAGATAAAGTTTGAAGAGGAACAGCTTGTCTGGAAAATTCTGAATGCGGCTGTGCGTGAAGCCGTAGGTCGCTATGAAGGTACCACTTCGATTGATTTTGATACGGAGGGAATGCCTGATATACCTGTAATGTCGGATCCGGCGGTGCAGGTGCGTCAGCCAAAGGTTAGTTATAACCCTACATACAATCCTTTTAATTCGGTCAGCGAAAAACCCCGCAACAGTGGTAACGGGGACTGGACAAAACTGTTCGGTGGTGTGCTGGACAGTAAGTTGAAAGAGGCATCGCAGGATTATGAAAAGCCCTTTGCCAGCGAATCTGCACTTGAAAAGTCATCGGGAATCATTCCCTGTTTTCAATATGGCGGTTATATTGTGACGAAATCGGACAGGGGCGTGATGATTGCAGATCAGCGTAGAGCACATATTACGATACTGTATAACAGGTATCTGTCTCAGCAAAGAAGCGGAGAGAGTGCATCACAGGGACTGCTGTTTCCTGAGATAATGCAGTTGTCACCATCGGATTCGGCCTTGCTCGCCGGATGTGAAGAGGAACTTTTCTCTTTCGGCTTTGATTTGTCGGATATGGGACACGGTGCTGTGGCAATACAAGGCGTGCCTGCCGGTCTGGAAGGTAAGGATTACGGTGCTTTGTTGACAGACCTTCTTCATTCTGTGACCGATGGTGTGCAGGAGGAATCGGATAAAAGGCGTGAGAGAATGGCATTGTCAATGGCACGGATAGCTGCGGTCAGCTCAACCAAAGTCCTGTCTGTGGCTGAGATGCAGGATTTGATTGGCGCGCTTATCCAATGTGGCCTTCCAAACCGTACGCCGGAAGGCAAAGTCATCTATATTGCTATGGATGATGGTGAATTGTCCTCCCATTTCTGAGAGGACAATGCTGTCTGTCAGTCTTTCGTTACGTCCTCAAGTCTTCTGCAGAGGATAAGCATAATGAATCCTGCTATAAAGCACAAAGCAATAAGTATGCTCCAGTTGGACATAAGGGAAATCCTGTTCCAAAGTGCAGATGGAATACGGCTCAGATAGTTTCCTATTGCGGTGGCCGCGAACCAGCCTCCCATCATCAGGCCTTTGTATTTCGGCGGAGCGACCTTGCTCACGAATGATATGCCCATAGGGCTTAGCAGCAATTCCGCAATTGTCAGTGTGAAGTATGTACCGATAAGCCAATTTGGGCTCAGGATACTCTGTGACTGGCCTTCTTCCAGATCCATAGGCGATACCAGGCCTCGCGATGCAATTGTTATTATGCAGAAACCTACGCCTGCCACGAGCATTCCGATACCGATTTTGAGAGGTGCAGATGGTTCTTTGCCTTTTTTTGCAAGTCCTGAGAACGCCGCTACCGAAAGAGGTGTGAGCGCGACTACGAAGAACGGGTTGAACTGCTGGAAATCCGATGATGTCACATTCATTGTCTCCGGGCAGGTCTGATATATGGCAAATGCTCCTATCCACAGGATTATTGTTGCAATGCCTGATATTATGCGGGACTTGCGTGTGTCGCTCTGGAAAATTGCGAATAGGGTATAGACTGATACGGCAATCAGGAACAGAGACCAAATCTTGAACCATATACGTGCAGGACCTGTTATTCCATTGAGATTTGTGTATTTGTCGGCGAAGAACGTAAGGGCGGAGCCGTTCTGATGGAACGCCATCCAGAAGAATATTACGACGGCAAAGACCAGAAGCAATGCTACGATTCTGTTCTTTGTCTGTTTCGGCGTGAGTTCCTGTATCGGTGCTGCGGTGGCTTTGGACTGCTTGACGTTTATATCAGCGTGTCTATACCAGGGACGGCACAGGAAGTATATCAGTATGGACAGGACCAGTGAGGCGCAGGCCACATAGAAGCACAGGCGGTAGCCGGCCGCAAGAATCTGGAGATACTCAGAAGCCCCGGCACCATATTCGCTTATGGCATTTGCCACTGGTACAAAGTGGTAGCCTTTGCCTTCTATATATGGCACGAACAAAGCCTTGGCCATAGCCGGAGCGAACATTGATCCAAGGTTTATTGCCATATAGAACAGACTGAATGCGGCATCCCGCTTGGATTCGTATTTCGGATCATCATACAGGTTGCCAACCATGACCTGGAGGTTACCCTTGAAGAGACCTGTGCCGATTGCGATGCAAACCAATCCCAGAAACATAGTAATCTTGTCAATGTCTGCTGATACCATAGGTATGGCCAATGCCAGATAGCCGGCGAACATCACGAAAATGCCGGTGGTTACACACTTGCCGTATCCTATCCTGTCTGCCAGGAATCCGCCCAGAAGTGGCATGAAATATACCCCAGCCAGAAAAATGGCGTAAATGTGTCCGGCGGTATTTTCATCCCATCCGAATTTAGCTTGCATGTAGAGTGTAAAGATGGCTAACATAGTGTAGTAGCCGAATCGCTCGCCTGTGTTGGCAAGTGCCAATGCGAACAGACCTTTAGGTTGACCTTTGAACATATAGATTGATTATTTGATTGTTTGTCCTTCGAAATTGACTGTGTTTGAGTCACGGTCCAGAATAGTCAGCAGATCGTTTGGCAGCAGTAGTGTGTCTCCATTGGGAATGATGCGCTCATTGCCACGGTTAATCAGGATAATGACGCGGTCTGCCTTGTAAGGATATTCCTTGATGGTGTGTCCTGCCCAGTCGCTGTATTTGCTTACCCTGTGCTGGTAAATACTGTCTGTAGAATAATTGTTGTAGGATTTCGTGCATATTATTATTGTATCACCAGCAAGAATGGTCGTGTGGCCTTTTGGTACGATTTTGTCATTTCCTCGCAGCAATAGGGCCAACAGCAGGTTTTTTGGCAGCTTGAGGTCGCGCACCATCTGGTTTTTCCAAGGATTGTCCGGGCCGATTTCAATGGTGCCGAACGACATCTCGGCTTCTTCGCTGAAGTCGCTGAATGTTTTCATTACGTCCTCTCCGGCATCTATCATATCCAGCTTCTTTGCTGCAATCGGAATCAGGGATCCCTGTAACAGAATGGACAGCAGTACAATGTAGAACACTATATTGAACAGGTCGTGACTTGATGAGAAGTTTGAGTTTATTACCAGAATGGCGAACACTATGGATGCCGCTCCACGCAGACCTACGAAAGACACAAGTATCTGCTGTCTTATCGGATAGCGTTTCCACCAGAAACCGAGTACGGAGAATACAGCTACCGGTCTGGCGATGAATGTAATGAATCCGAAGATTGCAAGCGACGGCAGTGCCACTGTGTGAAGCGTAGGTATGTCCGTGAGTGTTCCCAGTAAGTAGAATATCAGTATCTGCATCATACTGGTCACTCCATCCAGAAAGTTGACTACAGACTTTTTCCCGTTGAAATCAATTTTGTTACCAAGCAGGATACCTACTATGTAGGTGCTTAGGAATCCGTTACCTCCAATGGCTGATGGGATGGCGTATGCGGCCAGTGCTATGGCTACGAACAGAACGGAGTCGAATCCGGTTGAACCGATTTTAATTTTGGTATTGCATAGGGTGATGAGCAGGTAAGCTATTGCAAAGCCTATTGCAGCTCCCAGTAAAAACTGTGCCAGCAAAAGTTTTATCATCATTATGCCTGATGCTGTCCCATTGAAGATAGAAATCATTATGATGGTCAGCATATATGACATAGGGTCGTTGCTGCCGCTTTCTATTTCAAGCATCGGGGCTGTGTGATTTTTCAGACCTAACCTGCGGGAACGCAGTATGGCGAATACCGAGGCGGCATCGGTAGAACTTATTACGGCTCCCATAGTGAGGCTTTCCAACCATGCCCATTTTAATAGAAAATGGCAAAGCAGCCCTACGCAGCCGGCTGTTATAGCGACACCTGCTGTAGCCAGTAATGCCGAAGACAACAGGACAGATTCCGCCGATTTGAGTCTGGTTCCGAAACCTCCATAGAACATTATGAAAATCAGTGCAACAGTACAAAGCCTTTCAATGCCTTTCAGATTGGTGTCGGATGCAGTGTCAATAGACAGGCTGTTTGTGGCCATACCGAGCAGAAGGAATACCAACAGAACCGGAATCCCGAATTTGCTGGATACCTTGTTAAGTAAAACGCAGATGATAATAATCACTGCGATAACTATCATTATCTCATTCATACTCCAGCTATAGAATATGTTGTTCGCAAATTTACAAAAAATAGTTTATCTTAGCAGATTAAAAGGATTACATCATGGAATTGGGTGATATTGAGATTATTCAAGTGAACTTTGCCGGCAATGACCAGCCGGGTCTGACAACAGCACTTACCGAGATACTTGCGCAGTACGATGCCTTTATCCTTGATATCGGTCAGGCCAATATACATCAGTCGCTGACAATGGGCATACTGTTCCGTACCACGCGCGACAAGTCCGGTTTTATTATGAAGGATCTGCTCTTCAAGTCATCGGAATTGGGCGTTCACATACGCTTTACACCTATATCCATAGAGGACTATAACGCGTGGGTGGCGCGTCAGGGCAAAAACCGCTATATCGTTACCTTGCTTGGCCGTACCATTACGGCGAAGCACATAGCAATGGCTACCAATGTGGTATATAGACACGGACTCAACATTGACTCCATCCAGCGTCTCAGCGGACGTATTCCGCTGATTGAGGATGGGGGTAATACAAAGGCCGCCATTGAACTTTCCATTCGTGGAATGCTTACTGATGACGAACGCCGTGCCCTGCAGTCGGATCTGATGGCACTGTCACCGTCTGGTATAGACATCTCATTCCAGAAGGATAATCTGTATCGGCGAAGCCGTCGCCTGATATGTTTCGATATGGACTCGACGCTCATACATACGGAAGTTATCGATGAACTTGCGGAACGTGCAGGGGTGGGCGATGAGGTACGTGCCATCACGGAGAGTGCTATGCGGGGCGAAATAGATTTCACGGAAAGTTTCACACGGCGTGTGGCTCTGCTGAAAGGACTCGATGAGTCAGTAATGGAGGATATTGCAAACAATCTTCCTTATAATGAGGGACTTGAACAGATGATGAAGGTGCTGAAGCGGGTCGGCTACAAGACGGCGATACTGTCTGGCGGTTTTACATATTTCGGAAAGGCTCTACAGCGGAGATTCGGCTTTGATTATGTGTATGCAAACGAACTGGAGGTATCGGACGGCAGACTTACCGGAAACTATGTCGGTGAGATCGTCGATGGACGCCGCAAGGCCGAACTTCTGCGTCTGTTGTGCCAGTTTGAGAATATTGATTTGGAACAGTCTGTGGCTGTCGGCGATGGGGCAAATGACCTTCCGATGCTCAATCTGGCCGGACTTGGAATCGCATATCACGCCAAACCCAAGGTGAAGGCAAATGCCCGGCAGTCGATATCCACCACCGGACTGGACGGTATCCTGTATTTCCTCGGCCTGAAGGATTCCAAGATTAACCCGGCAAATTGAGCGGAATCTGACCAAAAATCCGTTCCTTTGCAGTCTGAAATTTTCATAATAGAGAAATGGCAAAGATTATCCTGACAGGCGACCGTCCTACCGGCAGACTTCACATCGGACATTATGTCGGTTCACTCAGACGCAGGGTTGAGCTGCAGAACAGCGGCCAGTATGATGACATCTTCATTATGATAGCCGATGCGCAGGCCCTGACGGACAATGCGGACAATCCGGAGAAAGTGCGCCAGAATATCATCGAAGTCGCTTTAGACTATATGTCAGCGGGACTTGACCCTGAAAAATCGACCCTTTTCATACAGTCGCAGGTAAGTGAACTGACCGAACTTACCTTTTTCTATATGAATCTGGTAACTATACAGCGTCTGAAACGGAATCCGACCGTCAAGGCGGAGATTGCGATGCGCGGGTTCGATGAGAATGACAGCGATGACAATCAGCGCGGTATTCCGACAGGATTCTTCATATATCCTATCAGTCAGGCGGCAGACATCACCGCATTCAATGCAACTACTGTTCCTGTGGGCGAGGATCAGGCTCCGATGATTGAGCAGACACGCGAAATCGTGCGCCGTTTCAATACGGTTTATGGTGAGACTCTGGTGGAACCTAATATCCTGCTGCCTGACAATGAAGCCTGTCTGCGTCTTCCGGGTACTGACGGCAAGGCGAAGATGAGCAAGTCTCTCGGTAACTGCATCTATCTGTCAGATAGTGCAGAACAGGTTTGGACCAAGGTTAGGGGAATGTACACTGATCCCGGGCATCTTCAGGTGAGCGATCCCGGCAAGGTGGAGGGAAACACTGTTTTCACATATCTCGATGCCTTCTGCCGTTCCGAGCATTTCGCGAAATTCCGCGAGGCATTTGTCGGCAAGAAGGTCAGTTTCGAGTTCAATTCCTTGGATGAGGTCAAGGAACAGTACCGCAAGGGCGGGCTTGGTGATATGATGGTCAAGAACTTCCTGAACTGTGTCCTGAATGATACACTGGAGCCGATACGCGTGCGCCGTCACGAATTGGAGCAGAATATCCCGTATGTGTATGAAGTTCTGCGCAAGGGTAGTGAGAGAGCCCGTCGTGTTGCCGCACAGACACTTGCAAATGTCAAGAGGTCTATGAAGATTAATTATTTCGATGAGGGAACACTGGACGAACTTATACGTGAGCAGGCTCAGAAATATGCTTCGGAAGGGAAATGATTAAAAAAGTTCTTGTTTTCTTTGGAAAACGGGAATAAGTCCCTATCTTTGCACCGCCTTAAGCGTAAGGACAAGGGGGCGTTTAGCTCAGCTGGTTTAGAGCATCTGCCTTACAAGCAGAGGGTCGGCG
>JAKSIX010000013.1 GCA_024398595.1 Bacteroidaceae bacterium
TCATCAGATAATGCTTGCTGCTCATTGTGAGGATACGCTTCTCCGTACCGTCATTGGAATATTTCATCCTGGATACGTGGTTGTTCAGGAATGTCTTTACCACCTGTTTGTTCTCCGCGGCAGTCTTGTCAGGCTTCATATACTCCCGCCATTCATCCTGGGTGAGAGAATTATTCAGAGGAGCCCACACAGTAAAGAACTGGTCACCGTCAAACAACTGCTCATAAGTAAGGTCGCTTGTCTTATCCCCATTCATTACCTTGGTTGTCTTAAGCACTTCTACAAAATTACTCGCCTCAGCATTCGATTTGAGGTTATCCAGAATGGTCGACTGCGTGACTGAAGGGTCGATAGAATAATGCTTATCCCACTTATCTGAACAAGCTGCACTCAAGCCAACCGACAGCAAGACGAGTAAAGTCCTGGACAATGGATTGAAATAATGTTTCATATTATTGTTGTTTTTTATTCCTACTATCATACTACAATTCGGGAATACCGCTATTTACTCTTTGAGACATCCTCCTTCTCCTTATAGACAGGATTCTGCTTAAGCTGAGGATTAATCTTAAGTTCAGCCTTCGCTATCGGGAAGTAAAGGGCATCCATATCGGAGAGCTTTACTCTGATAGCCTCGACATTTTCCGAATATTTAGGCATTACGTTCTTTCTGACATAGTCGGTATTACCGTTCCTGCGGCATACGCGAACCATATCATACCAACGCTTGCCCTCAAACAGGAACTCCCTTCTACGCTCATCGAGAACATAGTTTTCAGCATCGCTTACAGACTTTATGGAAGCCATTGTCAAAGTATCGACATCATTGTTGGTAGCACGGCGATGAACGGCATTGATGTTCACCAAGGCACTTTCTATCAATGAATTGTTGCCTTCATCCTTTGCCTTGCACACGTATGCCTCCGCCTGCATGAGAAGGACATCAGTGAAACGGTAGATAATCCAGTTCGGCGACAGCTGCTGGTTCCTTCCCGTATAGCTGAATCTTGTCGGGATTCCCTCCATCTTGTAGCTTATACCCAAATCGACATACTTTGCTACACGGCACTTCGATGAGGACTGTATGTACTGCACCGTCTCATAGAAACGTGTATCCTTCGTATTGGTGAAAAGTCCGGTTGACTTGCCATGGTCGTTGTACAGTCTCACATTGGCGGAAACATATCCTATATTGCTTCGGGTATTGCTGCTGCCATAGAAATCGGAAATGAAGCTGTTGGACACACTCTGATCCCTGACGAAGGCCAGTTCGAACACACTCTCAAGAGAAAAGCCTTCACCGAAAATCTTGGAATAGGAGTTACCGACATTGGAAGAGCCGTCCAATGAAGCGTTATACAAAGGATAGCCGTTGTATAAGTCCATCTCGGTAGAGGTGCTGTGTTTCGACTTGTATTCCTTGTACTGCTCTTTCTTCAGCGCAATGGCACGGTCACAATATTCTATACAGGCATCATAGTCCTGAGCCCATAAGCACATATCGGCAAGCAGCGTATAGATTCCGACACGGGTGAAGCGGCCGGTTGTCTCTTCGTCAGTCGCAAACTTCTTGTTGGCCCACTCGCTGCCGAATACAGCCGACGTTTCCTTCAATGATTCAATCTCAGCTGTCAGAACACCGTCAAATGGAGTTGCCGCAATTCTGAAATCCTCCGAGTCATCCTTTGAGGCTTTGGTGACATACGGTACATCCTTGAACGTGCGGATAAGATAGAAATATGCCAAAGCTCTCAGTGCACGGGCCTCCGCTATATGGGAATTCATCTGATCCGACATATAGTTCGGATCCTTCTCTTGAACCTTCGGTGCATATTCCATAACAGTGTTGGCAAGGTTAATCACATCATAGAATCCGGCCCAGGTCACGTATGAGTTCGATTCAAGAAGATTGTCCTTGGTAATAATCCTGCGGATGTCCTCCGGAGCATTCTGGTTACCTTCAGTCACATTATCTGAACGCAACTCACCCCAGATTCCCATTCGGGTAATGCAGTTTGACGATTCCAGTTTTGCATATGCCGCCATCAGCACACTCTCCACATCGTCCTTGTTTTCCCAGAAATTTTCCTCGACAATATCATTCAACGGGTATATCGAAAGGAAATTGGAACAGCCGGAAAAAGGCAATACCAGTAATATCGATAATGCTATATTGAATATCTTTTTCATTTTCCCTAGAATTAAATGTTAGAAATTAATTGTCAGACCGGCTGTAAATGACTTCGAACGCGGTGTCGGAGAATTATCCTGCGCAAGACCGTAGCCACCTGTTGAAATTTCCGGATCGGGTCCCGAATACTTGGTAAGCAGGAACACATTGTTCATTGAAACATACAGGGATACATTCTGCATTCCTATATTCTTGGTAAACTTCGGATCAAGTGAATATGACAGCTGTACATAATTCAGACGTATCATAGAGCCATCCTCAATGAATCTGTCACTGCCCAAATAGTTGAAGCCATACTGGTGAAGAGCACGCGGCACCTCTGTGATATCACCCTCTACACGCCATCTCCAGTTAACGGCCATCGAGCAGTTGTAGTTGTCATACATGCTCTCCAGATTCATACGTGAGGCATTGATTACCTTATTTCCGTAACGGAAGTTGAACTGGGTGTTCAGGGACAGACGGCCGTATGAGAACCTGAGCCCGAAACCGCCTGTGAGCTTTGGAAGTGAGCTGCCGAGATATACTATATCAAGCTCATTGATGTTACCATCATGGTTGATATCCTCGTACTTTGCATCACCGCCTCTGAACTGGTACTCCGAAGACTCGCCGTAACCGAACATCATCGGTTTTGTCCTGCCATATCTGTCAAGAATCACGTCTCCGTTCGCATCCCTTGCTACCGGAGCATCCGGACCGCTGACGCCGGGATTCTCCACCGCACTGTAGTCGGAATACTGATAGGTACCATTACACTTGAAACCGTAGATTGAACCGAACGCATTGTTAAGCTGTACATACGTGAGGTATTGGCCGTTGTTGAACTCAAAGTCCCCGTTATATCCGTCCAGAATAGTGGGATCCATCTCAACAAGCTCGTTGCGGTTGTCAGAGAACGTAATGTTTCCATTTATGGAGAACTTGCCGATATTGACGAAGCGGTTAGCGTTCAGATTCAGCTCCCAACCCGTGTTGCGCATCTTACCTTCATTTGAGTACCTGAGATTGCTGTAACCGGATGAGGTTGGAATCTCGCGGTTATTCATCAGCATCTTGGTAGTCATCTTGGTATACAGGTTCACATCGAATGTAAGTTTGTCGTTGAAGAAACCGAAGTCAAAACCCAAGTTCCACTGCTGTGACTCTTCCCACTGCAAGGAGGTCAGACGGATGTCCCTCGGACGGATTGAACCGCCATTGCCGAGATATGCGTCCGTTGTAGTATAGTAGTTGTAATACAAGGCATCACCACCAGGTGCACGACCGTTGATACCCCAGCTCGGACGGATTGACAACATCGTAATCCAAGGAGCATTGTCTCTGATGAAAGGCTCGTCACTTATGTTCCACCTCAACGATACAGATGGGAATGTACCCCAACGCTTGTCATCACCGAAAGCGGTGGATCCGTCAGTACGCGAAGTGAAATCAACGATATACTTGCCTCTGTAAGCATAGTGTGCCTGGAAGACTGCATTCACACCACGGCTCTGTCCTGCACTTGTAGAGAAACCTGACACAGTACCGGGAAGGGCTGTCGACCTGAATGTACCTGTAGGAAGTCCATATACCTCCGTACTCTGGCTCTTGTTGTCTGAAGTCTGGATCTGTGCCCTTACCATTGCCATAAACGAGTGGTTGGTATTCCTGAAATGAGGCACAAATGTCAGTGAATGTGTGGTTGTAAGGCTCATATTCTTGTTTGTGGATGTAGAAGCCTTATTATTGTTTGATGAATCCCATCCGTCCGTTACAAGACTTGCCGGATAGAACTGCTCTGAAGTACTGTTGAATACCTGGAATGAAATATCGCCATTGTATGTCAGCTTGGTCTGGTCATTCTCAAGTCCGAGGATGTTATACACAAGCTGGAACCTCGGCTGAATCTGGATTGATGTAGAGTTGTTGGTTGCCAGATATGCCAGAGCGACAGGGTTGACTTCGTTTGCCATATCCTGCAGATCGGTTGACACTGATTTCTTCAACATATTGTAATACTGACCTTCAATGTCATTGCCAAAGTCATCCTCGTAATATACGGAAAGGTTCGGCATTCTTTTTAATGCGCTGTTGAGAAGCTGGCCCTGATTCTGATGATTGTCGGTATATGTCATGTTATAGTCTGTCACGACCTTGATTCGGTCGGATATGAAGTAATCCAACGCGACACGGGTGGTGAAACGGTTCAGATGCTGACCGATGACCGAGCCGTCCTGTGTGTCAAAACCTGCTGATATACGGAAGTTGGCTTTCTCACCACCACCCTGTATGGCAAGGTTGAAAGAATGCTGCAGACCAAAGTTCTTTACCAGCGACGGCCAGTCCGTATTATCATTGTACATATGGTACTCCGAAAAGTCAGGGTCATACGTAATCTCAGGAATCTTCGATGCCTGATCGGACATTCTCGGATTGAAATAGGCCTCTTTCAGGTACATTGTATATTGGTCGCCATTCATAATATTGTAACCCAACGGTTGCCAGGTTCCATTCAATCTGTAAGTGAAGGTGACACGTGTCTTGCCCCGGCTGCCACGCTTAGTCTTGATTTCAATTACACCGTTGGCACCCTGAGCACCCCAGATACCTGCCGATGACGCATCCTTGAGGACGGTAATACTTGAGATATCCTCCGGGTTGACGTTCAGCAGCTGGGCGAACTGCTCCTGGTTGGCAGTGGCATAATCTATATCCTGCTTGAAGTCGTTGTTCCAGACGTTGCCGTCGACAACGATAAGCGGGTTGACATTACCGGTAATGGTTGACACACCACGAAGGTGCATTGTAGAACCGGATCCAAGGTCACCGCTGTTGAACACAATGTCAAGACCTGCGATACGTCCCTGAAGGGCCTCATCGACTGTCGTGATGCCAAGTCCTTCAAACTCTTCCATTGAGATTCTCTGAGCGGCACCCGAAACCTCACGCTCCGGAATTGCAAGACCTGTTGACTCCGTCACACGGTCTGCCTTGATGACAACCTCCTCAAGAGCCTGGAAGTCCTTAAGTACTATATCAAAATATGTCTTGTTGAAAGGAAGCACTACAGTCTCGTAACCCACGTATGAGACCTTAAGCATATCCTTCGGATTGCCAAGTCGGAATGAGAACTCACCATTGATATCTGTAATGGCATGAGCTATGATACGGTCCGATGCGTCAACCTCGATTACGTTAACCATCATCATCGGGCCTTCACTATCCGAAATCACACCGCTGATGACATCACCGGCCTTTTGAGCAAAAATCAATCCTGGAAGGAAACTGAGAGCAATACCTAACGCTCTCTTCCACATCGTATTAATCATTCTTTTCATTTTTTTATAATATACCGGTGATTACTTAATCTCGAAATAGAAATTCCTGTCGCCATAGCCTTTTCCATCCACATCACAATATTTTGAAACCTTTCCATAATCAAAAGGAGAATCAATCAGATGAATTACGGCAAATGATGAGGTGTTGATACCTGCATAGCCGGACTTGTACTCATACTCACGGCACATGATGTTATAGTAATCATCATCGTCTGTAACAACGTAATGCATACTGACGGGCTTGTCATCCATGTCATAATTCTGAATGCCTACAGTTCCCATATTCTCTGATACGCCAAGCTTGAAGAACACGTTATCCTTTACGTTCATGTAAGAGGTCTCGTACTTCACCGTCGCATAACCGTTCTTCTCGTAGAAATCGCTGCCGACATATATTGAATTGTCTTGGATATGGTACTTCACAAAATTGGTCAGCTCACCTTCAAGGTCAGAAATATATGCATCCGGAGTATAAGTCGTGTCCTCTGCAATTGTCTCAGCATCCTCTTTTACACCTCTCATTCTCTTGTGAAGTCTGATTCCCAACTCCTTCCAATACAGGCGCAACGACTCTTCTCCGCCATCATCCTCAGCTGAATGGGCAAGCTTATACTCAACTTTCAAATCATCATAGTACTTGCGCAATGCTTCCATATCATCTCCATATATAATCTTACGCTCCTTTATCATCCGGTTCAACTCTTCATTACCCGGAACATATACGGTGTAATGATATGTATTGAACACACTCAGATTGTCACCACCGAAAAGTTCGCCGCCGGTAACCAGACCTGAGGACTTGAGCAAGTTGCCGAATGTCTCGAACTCCGGATAGTTCACATTGTCGGTAACTACCTCATTTACTGTCGCTCCTGATGTATATAACGGTTCATCTATTATATAAGCACGTCCGTTACCTCCGACAGCAGGAGATCTCTGGTCATAAACACGGGTTATTTCAGCCGGAAGATAACCGGAAATCAGCGAGTGACCACCCCATACATATCTGCTTGCACCCTCGCCGCTTCCACTCATCTCAAATCTGACTGTAGCGCCACCCTTGGTCTTGAAGTAGGTATAACCGGTCGGAGTTCCAAGACTGTTGGCATCCTCCACATCACCGATGACGATATGATTGTTCAGGAGGTCATTGAGGATATTACGTATTTCTGAATTGCTGACATTGGAATTCAGCGGGGTATCCATATCGGTAGGACGACCGTACGCATCAGCCTTGTATAACTTGGCAGTCATACATGCTTTGCGGTTGTCATAATGGAACACATACACCTTGTTGTACTTCTCTACGACATTGTCAATCACAGGAGACAGATATACCAGACAATTGGGAACGCCTGCTACAGTCTCACCCTTCGGAATAAAGAAGCTGTATGTAGATACCATTGAGCAAAGGTACGGCTGGAAATTCAAACTGTCTACCGCCCATTTTATCACCTCAAGGGACTCATCAACCAATGTCGGGAATGATACAGCCTTGTATGTTGTAGGCGAGAAAATCTTATTGGTTATGTACAATGCTCCATTGCAGCAGATTTTCACGTCACTGACGTTTTCCTCCTTTATGCCCATAGGATCCATAGCATCGTTCATGACATCATCGAACCTGCTCGGTACGCTGCCTACCAGAGATGCCAGCAGTCCGTTATTTACCAGTTCCTTGATTACATCATCCGGAACACCTGCCATATCATCAATGATGTCCTCCGGAGTTTCAACCTTGTGACTTCTACGTTCCTCCGGAGTTGAACCTTTTGTTCCATAACGCTCCTTTAACGGAGAACCGTTCCACCACTCCTTCATGGCATCGTCATTAGGAACAAGCATGACCGCCATATCCTTCTGAAGGGCAATGTTAGCGGCAAGATCACCATACTTCGTAAAATAGCTGTTCCAGCCGATATCAAACTTCAGCAGATACTTGCTCAGGTTCTGTTTCTTTGTTTCCCTATAGAGTGCGGTATCTATGACAGCCTGATCATTCCTGCCTCCGAAAGCTTCGGTAGAAGTAACCTGCGAGCGGATGGAGAGATAGCGCTTCTGATACAGCTGCTCAACAGGTGTCCAGGACTTGTATATCTTGCTGTACGTATTGTTGAACGATTCTGTGTGATATAAACCGCTGTTATCCTCAAACTGGAACTCATCATCAGCATGGAAATCCGTATACGGTGCACTGAAACGGTCTATAACAGCACGGAAGACTTCAGTATTTTCCGTCTTTGCCAGCATTTCCGCCATATTTGGCAACGGATAGATCACATCCTCCATTACGTGGACGAAACCGTTCATACACCTCTGGTCGGCAAGTTTTATTTTAACGCCATTGACGCTTACCTCGTTACCGGCCCGATGCACACCATCATTGTGATGGAAGAGGAAATCGTAATCGTTGTCCGACATATGGTGCATCTGGAGGAATTTCGGAGTAACCAAAACCCTCGGCCTCTTGGTGGCATCGGACATACACCATATCTTCTCACCTCTCTTTTTCATACCTCTCCAATATGGATTGTCCGGCATCTCCTCCGGTTCAATGAAAGTGACGGTGTCGTAAATCTCGGTCATCTGGGATACACGCCTCATACAGTCTCCCTCTACCGGATAACCGTTTTCAACCTCACGGCTGGACAGTTTGGAGGCACTGTATACGTTGTCCAGCATAGCACCAAACAACAGCATCTTCTTCTGAGGTATGGAAAGGTCTTCATAACAGGTTACCTTACTGCCGTCTGCTTTCCGGAACACGCCTGAATCATAGAATCTCTTTACGGCTTCCTCGTCTGCGACAAACAGGGTCTTGCTACCGGTTCTGGCCAGAGTCTCGTGATAATTCTGATGACCGGCAAGCAGTGTCGTATCATCAATAAGTCTCACGTAGGTGTCAAACCCGTTTTCCACCAGATAATCATAGATACTGCTGCCGAGTTGCGACGGCATACGCCTATCCAGATCATAACGTTCACAGGAGGCCAGGCCAAAAATTCCGACAACCGCTACAAGCATGGTTGCCAGCAGGCTCAAGCTTTTCCTTGGAGATTTGATTGTTTTCATCTACCTAATATTATTTATTGTTATTTCTATCTTTTTTGAACTCACACCTATTATAATATACAAGCAGTGCATCGCACCAATTTAATCCATACCCTCTATCGTCCTGATATGTCCTTCGGCATCGTACTCAAGTTCACAGACCTTGAGGCTTCTCAGCCATGACTTTCCGCCTGACGGAACACTGTCATGATGGAACAGATACCATTTGCCCTTATATTCAACTATTGCGTGATGAGTGGTCCAGCCTACTACAGGAGTCAGAATGACACCCTGATATGTAAACGGCCCGAAGCGGTTATCACCTGTAGCATAGCAGAGCATATGGGTATCACCGGTTGAATATGAGAAATAATACTTACCATTATATTTGTGTACCCACTGTGCCTCGAAGAAACGGTACGGGTTGTCCGCAGTAAGAGGCTTCCCGTCCTTGTCAACAATCACGACAGGTCTCGGTTCCTCGGCAAACTGCAGCATATCATCGCTCAGACGTACCACACGGCTTGGAAGAGCCGGCTCCTTTCCTGACGGGAGATACGGTTCCTCAAGTGCCTTGTTGTCCTTGTAGCGCTGAAGCTGTCCGCCCCATAATCCGCCGAAGTACATATAGTACTCACCCTCATCCTTGAAAACGCACATATCTATGCTGTAGCTGCCGCGTATGGGGTCCGGCTGCGGAATGAACGGTCCCTCCGGGCGGTCTGCTATGGCCACACCATGATGGAACACGTCATTACGGTCCTTCATTGGGAAATACATGTAATATTTGCCGTTCTTTTCAGCCACATCGCAATCCCAAAGCTGACGTCCGGCCCACGGTATATCCTGCAGGTCAAGCACTTTACCGTGATCTATGACTTCACCTTCCATGACATCGTCAGTAGACAGGACGTGATAGTCCTTCATAATGTACTGGTCTCCGTTGTCGTTCTCAACATTTTCACTCTCCCAGTCGTGGGAAGGATATATGTACAGACGGCCGTTGAACACATGAACTGACGGATCTGCCATATAATCGGCGGGGAACAGGTAACGCTTCTTCATATTTTTATTTTTATTTTATATTTTAATAGACTATTAGCGGTCAAAGGTAGCGATATTTTTTCTTTTATCAACACTTTTTTTACTTTTTTTTAAAGTTGGTATATTTTACAGGATCATATCGCGGAAACATACTCCATACGGTTTACCGGCAATGAGGACCGGCAATGGGAAACGCCGGAAAAAATTCCCGGCGTTTCTTTCCGATACTCCGGAACTCTTCACAGATGCCGGAGTAACACACAAGAGTCAATTACTAACCAAATATGTGCATGAAAACTTACGCTGCAAAAGTAGTGGCTGCGTATAATCCGGAATTGCGCAGATGTTACCAATACTTTCATATTTGTACCAACAGATGCGGTTCAGGACGTTTCTGACAGCATTCTGCAAAAAAAATGGGAGAAACCGAAAGTATCTCCCACCCAGCTGTCGTACGAGGATTCGAACCTCGACAAACAGAACCAAAACCTGTTGTGCTACCATTACACCATACGACAATACCTTGTGTTCCCTCCCGGGAACGGCCTGCAAAGTTAGCAGTTTCCTGTTATTCCGCAATCAGCAGATAATAGTTTTTCTTGCCCCGTTGCAGAATAATGTACCGGCCATCAATGAGATCTTCTGCCGTAATGGCACGCGCATGGTCGTAAAGTTTCTCTTTATTCATCATTACGCCACCTCCCTGCATCATTTTCCGGGCTTCGCTCTTCGAGAAGAACACCGGACATACGTCGGTAAGGAAATCCGAGACTTTCAGCTGTCCGTCAAGGACGCTTCTGCTGAACCTGTACTGGGGAACGCCCTCGAATACGGAAAGCAGCATATCCTCGCTTATCTGACGGAGCGCCTCAGAGGAACTGTTACCGAACAACAGGCCGGACGCTTCCTCCGCCGCCTTGTACTCAGCCTCCCCGTGTACCATCACGGTAACATCCTTGGCAAGGCGTTTCTGAATCAGGCGAAGGTGCGGAGCCTGCTCGTGCTCTAAGATAAGAGCGTCGCATTCGTCTTTCCCAATATTTGTAAATATCTTTACATATCTCCTGGCATCATCATCGCTGACATTGAGCCAGAACTGATAGAACCTGTACGGCGATGTGTATTCCGGATTCAGCCATACATTACCCCCCTCAGTCTTTCCGAACTTGGTGCCGTCGGACTTTGTAATAAGCGGGCAGGTCAATGCGAAGCATTCCGCTCCGTTGATTCTGCGTATCAGTTCTGCACCTGTAGTGATATTGCCCCACTGGTCAGCACCGCCCATCTGAAGCTTGCAGCCCTTATGCTCATTGAGATACAGGAAATCGTAGCCCTGAAGGAGCTGGTATGTGAATTCGGTGAATGACAGTCCGTCACGAGCCTCACCGCTCAGTCTGCGGCGGACGGAATCTTTGGCCATCATGTAGTTGACGGTGATGTGCTTGCCTATATCACGCGAAAAGTCAAGGAACGACATATCTTTCATCCAATCATAATTATTGACAAGCTCTGCGCGGTTCGGAGCATCGCTGTCAAAATCGAGGAAATGCGAGAGCTGCTTCTTTATGCAATCGACATTATGTCTGAGCGTTTCTTCGTTGAGCAGGTTGCGTTCCTGCGACTTACCGCTCGGATCGCCTATCATGCCGGTCGCGCCTCCTACAAGTGCTATCGGCTTATGTCCGCAGCGCTGGAAATGCCGCAGAATCATAATGCTGCACAGGTGGCCTATGTGAAGTGAGTCGGCTGTGGGGTCAAAACCTACGTATGCCGTCACACACTCATTGCGGAGCAGTTCATCAGTACCCGGCATAGTCTGGTGTATCATGCCCCTCCAGGTAAGTTCTTCCAAAAAATCCATATCGTAATTATTTGTCAGTTTGTTCTGATGCAAAAATACAATTCTTTTCCCACCTTGCCAAAACAGGTTCTAAAAACACCGACAGATTTGATTGCAGCCTGTCAGTCACCACATCGGCGGGAATTCCGAGTACCGGAGCCATAGCCGATATGACACTGTCTATACCGATATGGCTGTCTGTTTCTGCAAGCATCCTGTCTATACCGACATAGCGCAATGCGTCAGGATTGGAACGCACTCCGAAAGAAATTGACAATCCGTGGTCAAGCAGTTCACCGGCGAGACGTGTTCCGCCACGGAATCCATGCACCGCCCAGGGCATAGCCGGACACAGTTCCCTTTTCATCGCCAACAGCAAGTCAGTGCTTTTTACGGAATGTATGACAAGCGGTTTCCCATATTTCTCCGATAGTTCCACCTGACGCGCAAATACCGCTTCCTGTATATTAAGTGACGGTCCGCGCAGCCTGTCAAATCCGACTTCCCCGACAGACACGACACTATCAAGGGAAAGCATCCGTTCCACCCACGCGAATTGTTCTTCACCGGCTGTTTCTGCGTCCCACGGGTGGATGCCCGCACTGCATATCTGACCGGCAGGTATTTCTGTCACGCCCAAGGGTAGGCAATAGACCGCCGAACCTGCGGGTTCCGGAATATTATGCGTATGGAGATCAATGATATGCATACGGTGTCTGTCAGTCCGGAACGGGGTCATAGCCGGAACCACCGCCAGGTCGGCATCGGAGAATACGCTTTACGGCTATCCACAGGCCTTTGAACGGCCCGTGTCTGCGTATGGCAATGACTGCATACTCCGAGCAGGTGGGTACAAAACGGCACGATGGCGGAGTCAGCGGTGATATGCAGTATCTGTAGAAATATATCGGAAGCAAGAGAAGCCATCCGGCAGCCTTTAAGAATAATCCGTACAAATATCTGATTGTGGGCATCGCTACGGGATTTATTGTCCAACAGTTTCGCTGTCCTGCCGGAGCTCCGACAGCAATTTTTCAAATGCCACACCGAACTTTACGGCAAGTGCGTCCGATTCCCACAGTCTGTTGTCTGCGAATATGAATGCCAGTTGGACATCCTTTCCGGACGCGGAACATAAAGCGGCAATCTGCGATTTTGAATGCCTGTACATTTCACGCAGCTGGCGTTTCACCCTGTTACGGCACACGGCCCGCTTGAAATGTCTTTTTGAAACGCTGAACATTGCTGTCGCTTTGCAGGCCGTCTTTTCATCGGAATATCCGCTGATGCGATATACGATTCTGATGGGAAAAGCCGCTACGGATTTCCCTTCGGAGAACAGCGTGCCAATAAGGCTGCGGCTGCATAACCTTTCACTTTTACCCAATGTGAGACTATGCTCAGACATTGCATCCGTGAAAACCGTAATAATTATTTGCTTTTACTGAGATACTGGTCAATGGCAGCGGCCATCGACGATATGCCGGGAGCCGGGGCCTTGATGTCCAAGCGCAGCCCGGCATCGGTTACAGCCTTTGCCGTAACATCTCCGAAACATCCTATCAGCACCTTGCCCTGAACGAAGTCCGGGGCATTCTTGCGCAAGGAATCCACACCGGCAGGGCTGAAGAACACCATCATATCGAAACCGTCCAGATCCTCCGGCTTGAAATCATTGCTTACGGTACGGTACATTACCGCCTCGGAATGGAAAATTCCATTGCTGTCAAGCAGGTTCTTGAGCTCACCCGTATGGACATCCGACACCGGTATGAAATACTTTTCCGTCTTGTGCTTGAGAATTGCCGGCATCATTCCGTCAACCTTGCCTGTATCGCCGAAGAACACTTTGCGTTTGCGGTACTGGACATATTTCTGAATATAATTAGCCACCTGATCGGTTATGCAGAAATACTTCATATCATCCGGAATGACAATTCTCATTTCCTTGCTGAGAGCAAAGAAATGATCCACCGCGTGACGCGAAGTGAACACTATGGCCGTATGATCCAAAATCGAGACTTTCTGCTGACGGAACTCTTTTGTCGTAAGACTTTCCACCTTGATGAAAGGACGGAAAACAATCTCTACACCATATTTGTCACGCAGGTCAAAATACGGGGATTTTACCGTTGCAGGCTGAGGCTGGGATATCAGGATTTTCATCGTCTGTCAATAGATATAGCGTTATGCAAATCTGTTTAGGGGCACAAAGTTACAAAAAAAGTTGGATAACAACACACTATCAGTTATCTTCTTAGCGAGAGTCTGGCACGTGCCGTGTCCCACTCCGGCAACTCTGACAACATATCCACGGCCTGTCCGGCATTGTCAGCCAAGTTCCACAGGCCATCCAGACCGGCATCAATAAAACACTCGTCCGACATACGCCGCAACTGCCCTGCAAGCATATCGTAGAATCCATTGACATTCACTATAAGTATAGGGGCGGTAAAAAAGCCAAGCTGCTTGAGTGTGAGGGCCTCCATTGCCTCATCCATCGTGCCGCAGCCGCCGGGCAGCACGATGACGGCATCGGCCTCCTTCAGCATGAGGCGTTTACGTTCAGCCATATCCTCTGTCAGGCGGACATCACGTATACCTTTGTGCAACCATCCGGCATCTACCATAAACCGGGGAATGACGGCTGTCACCTCACCATTCTGCGAGAGAGCGCCATCTTCCACAGAAGCCATCAGCCCACGGCTGCCGCCGCCGGTAACCAGTCCTATTCCACGCCCGGCAAGCAATCCGCCAAGACGGTATGCCTCATCTGAATATATCTGAGGTACGTGAGGACTTGAGGCGCAGAATACACATACTTTCCGTATAGTCATCATTTACATGTTAATAAAACAAAAAGCCGCCTCCTTATGCTGGAAGCGGCTCTTTACTTTCTTTAGCCTTACTTACGCAGACCCAGAGCCTTGATGATGGCACGGTAACGCTCGATATCCTTTCTCTTAAGATAATCAAGCAATGCACGGCGCTTACCTACAAGCTGGGTCAATGCCCTTTCAGTGCTATAATCCTTACGGTTCTCCTTAAGATGTTCCGTCAAATGGGAAATACGGTATGAGAACAGGGCTATCTGAGCTTCGGGTGAGCCAGTATCCGTGTTGGACTTTCCGTATTGTCCAAAGATTTCCTGTTTTTTCTCTTTGTCTAAATACATTTTTAACACGTTTTTGATTTAGCGGGCACAAAGTTAGATTTTCTTTTCGTGTCCGCCAAACTAAATTTTGATTTTTTGCGTAACTTTGCGACCTGTTTTACGAAAACCCACTTAAAACGGGAAATGGAGATAAGGAATATTGCGATAATTGCTCACGTTGATCACGGTAAGACAACACTGGTTGACAAGATGATGATGGCCGGTAACCTGTTCAGAGAGAATCAGGCAAAAGGCGAGTTGATGCTGGACAACAACGATCTGGAGAGAGAGCGGGGAATAACGATTCTCTCTAAGAACGTGTCTATTATATATAAAGATGTAAAAATCAACATTATTGACACTCCGGGACACTCCGACTTCGGTGGCGAGGTGGAGCGCGTGCTCAATATGGCTGACGGATGTATCCTGTTGGTCGATGCATTCGAGGGGCCGATGCCCCAGACACGCTTTGTACTTCAGAAAGCTCTTGAAATAGGCCTGAAGCCTATTGTGGTGGTCAATAAGGTCGATAAGCCGAACTGCCGTCCGGAGGAAGTCTATGAGATGGTCTTTGACCTGATGTTCGCATTGGATGCCACCGAAGACCAGCTTGATTTTCCAGTGCTTTACGGCTCGGCCAAGCAGGCCTGGATGAGCGATGACTGGAAGAAGCCGACGGAAAACATCCTGCCGCTGCTGGATGCCATCATCAAATACATACCTGCCCCGAGAAAACAGGAAGGTTCACTGCAGATGCTTGTCACATCGCTGGATTACTCATCCTACACGGGACGCATAGCTATAGGCCGTATCAACAGGGGTACTCTGAAAGAGGGTATGATGTGCAGTCTGGCTCACCGCGACGGAAGTATTGAGAAGGTGAAAATCAAGGAACTGCATACATTCGAGGGTATGGGCCGCAAGAAGACGCAGGAAGTCGGTTTCGGTGACATCTGCGCTATTGTAGGTTTGGAGAAATTCGAAATCGGCGATACCATCTGCGATGCCGAGAATCCTGACCCGCTGCCACCTATCGCCATTGACGAGCCTACCATGAGTATGCTCTTCACGATAAATGATTCACCGTTCTTCGGAAAGGAAGGCAAGTACGTTACCTCAAGGCACGTGTATGAACGCCTGCAGCTGGAGCTGGACAAGAACCTCGCACTGCGCGTAGAGCCCGCCGAGGGTGACGGCAAGTGGATAGTATCCGGACGTGGAGTGCTCCACCTGTCAATACTCATCGAGACGATGCGGAGGGAAGGATACGAACTTCAGGTAGGTCAGCCTCAGGTCATCATGAAGGAGATTGACGGCAAGCAATGCGAACCTATCGAAGAGCTTACTATCAGCGTTCCTGAGGAATTCAGCAGCAAGATGATTGACCTTGCCACACGCAGGAAAGGCGATATGACATCAATGGAGACACAGGGTGACCGTGTAATCATAACGTTCGACATCCCGTCACGAGGCATTATCGGTCTGAGGACAAATGTGCTGACAGCATCGCAGGGTGAGGCTATAATGGCCCACCGCTTCAAGGAATATCAGCCGTTCAAGGGTGAGATTGAACGCCGTACAAACGGTTCTATGGTAGCTATGGAGACCGGTACTGTCTATGCCTATGCACTTGACAAGCTGCAGGACAGGGGCAGGTTCTTCGTAAATCCCCAGGAGCAGGTGTATGCAGGACAGGTGGTAGGAGAACACGTACACGAGAAAGACCTTGTGGTCAATGTTACCAAAGCGAAGCAGCTTACCAATATGCGTGCCAGCGGTGCGGATGAGAAGGCGCACATTGCACCTCCTGTGGTATTCTCGTTGGAAGAGGCCCTGGAATATATCAAGAACGATGAGTATGTTGAGGTAACTCCGCAGAGCATGCGTATGCGCAAGGTGATTCTGGACGAACTGGAGCGCAAACGCGCAAACAAATGACAGACATATTCCGATGAGAGCATTGACACGCATACTATGGATTGTAATGCCGGCTCTCATTGTGTCGTGCTCCGGGCATAGCAAAATGTTCATACTGGACGGTACTACAGCTGACATCGGGAATGGAGTCATACTGGTAACAGGTATAGACTCACGATTCGACCGCTTCGATACGATTCTGATAGAAAACGGGAAATTTGCATACCGATGCGATGTTGATACCCTGACGCCGGTCGTACTGCTGTTCCCTGATGGAAAAATAGAACCTGTCTTCGCAGACAAGTCACAGAAAAGTTGTCTGTTCAGCGATTCCATCGGCAAAATCACAGTAGAAGGTACTATATATGACCTGCAGTACCGTGAATTCATACCTGCAATGCAGAATGACACCACACCGGAACAGATACTGCACCACATAGACAGTTTCATTTCAATCTACCCGTTTTCCGAGGTCACACCTTATCTCATATTCAGATATTGTGTGATGGACGATGCAATCAGCCTGAACCTGCTGTCCGACCTCATTGACAGAATGAGCGGGCAAATGAAGGATAATGTATTCATCTCTGAGGTATCGGCCGGACTGAACCGGCAGAATTCAGGCATCAGAGGTATCGGGAACTACCCGCTCAATGACACATCGTATGTCAGTTACGCAATAGGAAGCCTGTTTGAAGAAGACAACACTCTGCTGTACGTATGGGCATCGTGGGACAAGGCATCAAGACAGATAGCCGACAGTCTGACGGCTATCGGAAAGAGATATGCAAAAAAGTCCTTCTCCATTGCAGGCATATCCATCGACACGGACAGACAACGGTGGATGACAGCTGTCAGGGAGGACAGCGTCAGTTGGAATCAGTATAATGATCCGAAAGGATGGAACGGCAAAATTGCAGATTATTTCAAGATAAGCCGGCTGCCGTATTTTATACTTTTGGACAAAACGCACGATAACGCCGTGATTTACGGAAATGATCTGGATGAAGTAGTTGCCAAAATAAACCTGTTGCCCGATACAAAAGTCAAGCAAGGCTTAAAAGACAAAAAAAACCGAAGGAAAGGAAGAAAAGAACCATGAAGTAAGTTACTGCCTGAACGACAAATCTAATACGATACACTATGCTAATCAAAATTTTCGGGGCGGCTGTCCATGGGATAGACGCTTACATTGTGACCATTGAGGTCAGCACATCGCGTGGAATAAAATTCTTTCTGGTCGGATTGCCGGACAATGCCGTGCGTGAAAGTCACGAGCGTATTATCTCCGCATTCCAGAACAACGGATTCAAATTTCCCTCGTGTCAGACTATCGTCAATCTTGCACCTGCCGATGTACGAAAGGAAGGGTCGGCTTACGATCTGCCTCTCGCCATCGGTATAATGGCGGCAAGCGGAATGATTCATTCCGATATTCTCGGCGAGACTCTCATTATGGGAGAATTGGGCTTGGACGGAGTGCTGCACCCCGTGAAAGGTGTTCTCCCTATGGCTGTAAAGGCACGTGAGGAAGGATTCAGGAATATGATTCTCCCTATAGAAAATGCCGATGAAGCGGCAGTCGTGGATGGCATACGGATTTATGGGGCTACCAATCTGAGACAGGTGGCAGAATTTCTGAACGGGGAAGGACGGCTTGAGGAACGGCATCACACAGAAGGAATTACAGAGGGTTACAGCACAACCGGGTATCCCGATTTTGCAGATGTCAAGGGGCAGGAATCCGTAAAAAGAGCACTGGAAGTGGCCGCAGCCGGCTCACATAATGTAATTATGGTCGGCCCGCCGGGAAGCGGCAAATCAATGATGGCAAAATGTCTGCCGTCCATACTGCCGCCACTGACTCCATCGGAGAGCCTTGAGACAACGAAGATTCACTCCGTAGCCGGACTTATCAGGCCGGACAGCCCGCTTGTAACGGAACGGCCGTTCCGCAGTCCCCACCATACCATTTCCCGCACCGCACTCGTCGGAGGAGGCGCAAATGCCCAGCCCGGCGAGATAAGTATGGCTCATAATGGCATCCTATACCTCGATGAAATCGCGGAATTCCAGCATCACGTGCTTGAAGTGCTGCGCGGGCCGCTGGAAGAGCGCAATATACATATCTCACGCATTAAATACAATGTCGAATATCCGGCATCATTTATGCTGGTGGCTTCAATGAATCCCTGTCCGTGCGGTTACTACACGCATCCGACGCATCCCTGCAACTGCCGTCCCGATGCCATCGCACGCTATCTGAACCGTATTTCCGGGCCGTTGATGGACAGGTTTGACCTACAGATTGAAATCGCTCCGCTGGACTTTGGGGAAATGAGCCGCACCGCCCCGGGTGAACCTTCGGCAAGCATACGCGAACGTGTTGTCTGCGCCAGGAAGCGTCAGGAAGAGCGTTTCCGCAATGTTCCGGGAATATATTGCAATGCCCAGATGACGAGCCGCCTGATGCGTCAGTTCGCCGAACCTGACAGGAATGGGCTTGAAATGCTCCGCAGAGCCATAGACAGCCTGCATCTTTCTGCACGTGCATACGACCGCATCCTTCGCGTGGCACGTACCATTGCGGACTTGGAAGGCACGGAGAATATTCAGGGACACCACATAGCCGAAGCTATAGGCTATCGTGCGCTTGACCGTGCCGACTGGGGAAAGTAGGAATTACTATAAAAGTGTCTGTCATCACATTCTTGGCTATACGGAAGGACACACCTGGAACAGGCGTATCACGAAGTTGATGGTAATCTGTCTTTCCGCCGGCATTGAGTGGGAGATTGCCGGCAAAAATCACCTTGTCGGGCAATTCATACATCTCAATCCTATTATCAGATGAGACACTTTTGGTAATGAGTATCCTTGAGAAGAGCTCATTGACGGTTCCGATACCAGCACTTATACCGTGACGCAAAACCACATACAGCACAATATCGTGAATACCGTTGCCCATAGGCTCACCTATTATGGCGCAGTTTTCCACCATATCACCTGCGCTCCTGCGGATTATGCCCTCTACTATCAGAGGATAGTATTTTATTCCGGACACAATCTGGAACATCATATCAACACGTGTTACGAAATCATAGCTGCCGTCATCGTGATATTTCACTATGTCCTTCGTTTTGAAATAGCGTTCTCCATCTATGATTTCTGTCTTGAAAGTAGCCTTTTCACCGGGGAAATCCGGAGACAGGGTCTCTGTACAGACATACAGTTCCCCCTGCAAGGGCTCATCTGCAGGAACTATGAAATTACCGCCATCGTCCTTAATACGTGTCTTCACTCCAGGCAATGGAATGCCCATTGAGTCGAAGCGCTGGCACTTGTCAGTAAGTGCCATACAGCAGCCACCCAGCTCAGATGCGCCATAGCCATTGATCACGTACGCATTGGAATTATGGCTGCGCAGGAAATCCTGCAGGTTCTGCAAATCCTCAGGAGATGAATACGAACCGCCTGACACTACGTATTTCAGAAAACTCAAATCTGCTTTATGGCTGGCCTTGTTTTTCATGAAATCTTTCCAGAAATGATTGATTGCCAGAACTACATTTGGCCTGGAGTCTATCAGCGACTCCACCCACTGCTTGTTAAGCATTACCTTGAAAAGATACAGCGGATCTCCAACTATGGTTCCTCCTGCCACCAGCATCGAATGCAGCGACGAAATTGTCACGTATGGGGATACCATACTCAGCATCAAGGCAATACGCAGGCCACGGCTTACAATTCCAAGGTCCGATGTCATCAATTGCCTGGCCATGGCATTACGGTTGTAGTCGGAGAACGGTATCTGCCGGCCGAGTCCTGTAGTTGAGCCGGATGTGGAGAGTATTATTGACACGGCACTGTCCGGTGCCTCATCGTAGCAGATATCACCGTCTCTGTGTTTTTTGAGCAGAGATTGATAGTCCTGACGATATTTGAATGCCCTGCAGGCAAATGACATGAACGACGTGCCGATACAGAACGGGAATGGCACATCACGGTTCACATCCGGGCTGTTCACTGTTATGATATTTCTGATTCCGTATTTCTGGAACAGGACTTTCGACTTGGCAAAGAATGCTGTATATAGGAAATCGGAAATTACAATGTCTGTGATTGACTGATCCTCAATCATTGATACGACTTTATGGATAGGGAATGTGAACTCCGGGAAGAACACAGGTATGGCACCTGTCATATCAAGTCCGTATATAATATTGATACATTCTACGGAATTCGGCATACACATCATCACACGCGAGTTGTTTTTACGTGTAATGCCAAGAGCCGTAAACATTCTGGCATTGTTCTCCCATACGGAAAAAAGCTGACGGTATGACAGTCGGTTTATACCGAAATCTATAGCCATTCCATCGAGATTATCCTGATTCTCTCTCTGTATGAGTTGCCAGGACTTGACATTTTCTATATTCAACATTGATTGTAAACAGATTCTAATACTTATCGAACCACTCTTTTATAATATCTATTACTTTCTGGCTCTCGGGATCCTCAGGATGCAGTACAGGATATACGTGTGTGAAACGCTTGTCATCGCCCATATACACAAAATGGTAGTCTATATTGTGTTTCCAGAGAATACCTAAGAGCTTTTCCGAATATTTCCTGAGAATATCGTGTTCTGATGTAACCAGCAGACAAGGCGGCAGATTTCCGGACACTTCCGCATTCCCGGGGTCAAGATAAGGTTCCATCGCCTTGTTTTTCTGCGCATCCCGATAGAAGAAATGGGACAGATATTTACCGACTGCATCGTTGTTTCTGGTGTAGAACATACCGCCGACAAGTGCCATAGCCTTGTAAGACATTCTCGTGGGAGTCTGTCCCAAAGCCTGTTGGATCTTCGCCGACTTTGCCATAGCCGCCGTATATATAGACAGGTATGCTCCGGCACTGTCGGCTACGAGATAAATGCGAAATGGATTGACATCAAAGTCAATGATTCTGGAACCGACATAGTCCATTCCCGCGCTGACATCATCAAACTGGTCATATACAGACACTATGGGCGCAAGCTGATAGTTGAGTGCAAATACCAGGAAGCCGCGCTTTGCCAATTCAATGCAAAATCCCTTGGACATGATCTTGTCCCCAACCACCAGACCGCCACCGTGGATATATATAATCACAGGCCTCTCCCGATTATCATCTACCGGCTCAAATATATCCATCAGCAGTTGCTTTCCTGACCGGTTGAGGTACGGCACATCACAATGCTCACGCACATTGTCCGGAACAGGGCAGTTCTCCGCTGTCTTCGTTATACTCCTGTAGTAGAGTCTTGACAGATACACTACGAATTTATCCAACAACCTTGACATTCGTAAAAACATTATGTCCAACAATTTGCGTAAAAATAGAAATTATTTGTTACAGTTTGTATATAGTAAGATAATAAATCACGCGGAGTTCATGATAAAAATGTAACTTTGCATGGTTTGGGAAATCAATATGTAACACAATATGAAAGATTTTAAGAGGACACTGGTTACATCGGCACTGCCATACGCTAACGGACCGCTTCACATAGGTCATCTGGCAGGCGCGTACATACCGGCAGACATTTACGTGCGTTACCTGCGTCTGAAGAAGCAGGATGTACTTTTCATCGGTGGAAGCGATGAGCACGGAGTTCCAATCACCATCAGGGCACGCAAGGAAGGTGTCACGCCCAAGGACATCATTGACCGCTATCATTACCTGATGAAGGACACCTTTGAGGGTATGGGCATATCGTTCGATGTCTATGGCCGTACCAGCTCGCCCACACACGAGAAGTTGGCGTCAGAATTCTTCCGCAAGCTGTATGACAATGGCAAATTCATACAGAAGACCAATGAGCAATACTACGATGAAGAGGCCAGGATGTTCCTCGCCGACAGATATATTACCGGTGAATGCCCGCATTGCCACAACGAAAAGGCATACGGCGACCAGTGCGAGAAATGCGGTACGGCACTCTCTCCTACCGAGCTGATTAACCCGGTCAGCACCGTCAGCGGAAGCAAGCCCGTAATGAAGGAGACCACCCACTGGTATCTGCCGCTTGACCAGTATCAGGAATGGCTGGAGAAGTGGATTCTGGAAAACCACAAAGAATGGCGTCCTAACGTATATGGCCAGTGCAAGAGCTGGCTTGACATGGGATTGCAGCCACGTGCTGTGAGCCGCGACCTGGACTGGGGTATTCCCGTTCCCGTGGAGGGAGCTGAGGGCAAGGTCCTGTATGTATGGTTTGACGCTCCCATCGGCTACATCAGCAATACCAAGGAACTGTGCGATGCACATCCCGAGAAGGGCAGTTGGGAGACCTGGTGGAAGAGTGATGACACACGTCTTGTCCATTTCATCGGCAAGGACAACATCGTGTTCCACTGCATAGTATTCCCATCCATGCTGAAGGCCGAGGGCAGCTACATACTGCCTGACAATGTACCGAGCAACGAGTTTCTGAATCTGGAGGATGACAAGATATCCACATCGCGCAACTGGGCCGTATGGGTACACGAGTATCTGCAGGACTTCCCGGGCAAACAGGATGTGCTCCGCTATGTGCTGACTGCAAACGCTCCTGAGACAAAGGACAACAACTTCACGTGGAAGGATTTTCAGGCACGCAACAACAACGAACTCGTCGCCGTGTATGGCAACTTTGTGAACCGCGCTTTGGTTCTGACACAGAAATATTTCGATGGAACCGTACCGGAGTGCGGTGAACTGACGGATTACGACCGTGACACACTGAAGGAATTTGTTGACGTGAAGCAACAGCTTGAGTCTCTGCTGGAAAACTTCAAGTTCCGCGAAGCACAGAAAGAGGCAATGAATCTGGCGCGAATCGGAAACAAGTATCTGGCCGACACTGAGCCGTGGCATCTGGCCAAGACCGATATGAAGCGTGTTGAGACCATCCTCAATATCGCTCTGCAGCTGGTTGCCAATCTGGCTATCGCATTCGAGCCTTTCCTGCCGTTCAGCAGCGACAAGCTCCGCAAGATGATTGCTTTAGAGACTTTCGACTGGAATGAACTCGGAAGTCTGCAGCTCCTTCCTGCAGGTCATAAACTCAACAGGGCCGAACTTCTGTTTGAGAAAATAGAGGACGATGTCATTGAGGCTCAGATTCAGAAACTTCTCAAGACAAAGGAGGAGAACGGGAAAAAGGAGACAGCAGAGAAATCTGCCAATCCTATACTCCCGAACATTGGATTCCCGGATTTTGAGAAACTGGATATCCGTGTTGGCACAGTGCTTGAATGCACTAAAGTGCCAAAAGCCGACAAGTTGCTGCAGTTCAAAATTAACGATGGATTGGGCGGACGCACCATATTGTCCGGCATAGCACAATACTATCAGCCGGAAGAACTGATAGGCAAACAGGTATGTTTCATTGCCAATCTTGCTCCGCGTAAGATCCGAGGCATTGAGAGTCAGGGTATGATACTGAGTGCTCTGGATGCCGACGGCACATTGTCAGTCACCACTGTGCAGAAACCTGTCAAGCCGGGCAGCGAGGTAAGATGAGGAATATCGGAATCATTCTGGCAGGAGGCAGCGGGACCCGATTAGGCTCCGCCATTCCCAAACAGTTTCTGACACTGGCAGGGAAGACTGTGCTGGAACATTCCGTTGACACATTCCAAGAGCACGCGCTCATTGATGAGATAGTGATAGTCTGTGCCGGAGAGTGGATTGGTAAAGTTGGGCAGATTGCCGGTGAAAAGACGTGGAACAAGGTGAAACACATCATTCCGGGAGGCGCGGAGAGATACTTGTCCAGCCTGAATGCAATGGAACTGTACCGCAATGAGCCTGAATGCAACCTGATATTCCACGATGCGGCACGACCGCTTGTGAGCGCACGCATCATTACTGACACAGTACACGCATTGGATAAATGGCAGGCAGTCGATGTGGCTGTTCCTGCAACAGACACTGTAGTCCGTACTCTGCAAGGACAGCGGACCATTGCTGAGATACCGGACCGCAGCCTACTCTACTGCGAACAGACACCGCAGGGCTTCCGCAAGAGCGTAATTGAGGAAGCTTACCGCAGAGCATTGCAGGATCCGGACTTCAAATCCACCGATGACTGCGGAACAATCGTGAGATATCTGCCCTCTGTGCCCGTCTTTTTAGTACGTGGCGAACAGGCAAACATGAAACTTACCTACACAGAGGATATTCCTGTTCTGGAATCATTGCACAAACTACAAAAGCAGACAATATGAAAATTGTAATCCTTGGCCCAGCCTACCCTTATCGCGGAGGCATCGCACTTTTCGATGACAGGCTGACATCAGAACTGGCCTCAATGGGTCACGAAGTTGAGGAGTGGACTTTCACATTGCAATATCCGGGATTCCTTTTCCCAGGCAAGACACAGTTCTCGGACGATCCGGCACCCGAGGGAATCAATACTGTCCGCAAGATGAACTCCATCAATCCCTTCAATTGGGTTAAAGTGGGACGTGAGCTGAAAAAGAAAAAACCTGACCTTATCGTAGTGGCCTTCTGGCTACCGTTTATGGCTCCCTGTCAGGGAACTATAGCACGTATAGCCCGACACAACAGCCACACAAGAATCACGGGGCTGATACATAATATGATTCCGCACGAGCATCGTCCGGGAGATCGGCTGTTTGCCCGATATTTTGCAAAATCAGTCGATGGATACGTGGCAATGTCCGATGCCGTACTGTCTGACATCGGGCAGTTTGACCGGAACCGTCCAAGAGTATTCTGCCGTCATCCGCTGTATGACAATTTCGGGAAGGCCGCTACAAGAGAGGAGTCGCTGCAATTTCTCGGACTTGACCCTCAATACCGGTATATGCTGTTCTTCGGCCTTATCCGCGACTACAAAGGACTGGACCTGTTACTGAAAGCATACGCTGACAAGCGTCTGCGTCAGGAGAACGTACGTCTGATTGTTGCCGGTGAGTTCTACTCCGGTTCGGATAAGTATTTTGAAATGGAAAAGGAACTCGGTCTTGAAGGTCTGATAATCTGGAAGAGCGACTTCGTTCCCAACAGCGAGGTACGCTACTGCTTCGGTGCTGCAGACCTGATTGTACAACCATACAAATCAGCCACCCAGAGTGGTGTAGCCCAGATAGCATATCACTTTGAAAAACCGATGCTGGTTACCGGTGTAGGCGGTTTGGCCGAGATTGTACCCGATGGTGTGGCAGGCTACGTAGTGAAGCCTGATGCCACACAGATAGCCGACCGCCTCGTGGATTTCTTCAAAGGGGACAAGAAGAACCAGTTCACCGAAGGATTACGCCAGGAAAAGAAGAAATACTCCTGGACCAATATGGCCCGTAGTGTCATCAAGGCATCGGAACAATAATTCTGAACGACACCTTATAAATAAGCTAATACAATGAAAGAGAAAGACAAAATCGTACAACTGGCAGAGGATTACATCTGCAATACCGGAGTTTCGGTATTTCTGACAGGAAAGGCCGGAACGGGTAAGACAACATTTCTGAGACACATAGTAGAGAGTACCGCAAAGAGGCTGGTGGTTCTTGCACCGACCGGAGTGGCGGCAGTCAATGCCGGAGGAGTGACCATACACTCATTCTTCCAATTGCCGCTGTGCCCCTATCTGCCCGATGTGAAGGAACTGGTCACAGAGTATCAGATGCCGGAGGCGAAACGCCAGCTGCGTAAGGAGAAACTTGAAATAATCCGTACACTGGATCTGATTGTCATTGACGAGATTTCAATGGTGCGTGCTGATTTGCTCGATGCAATGGACGATGTTCTGCGTAAGGTGCGACACGATCCGCGTCCGTTCGGCGGGGTGCAGATGCTGATGATAGGCGATCTCCAGCAGCTGCCTCCTGTACTCAAAGACAACGAACGCCCGTACTTCCAACAGGTCTATACATCACCGTTTTTCTTCGATGCAAAGGCGATGACCCGCCTCAAATACGTGACGATTGAGCTCCAGACAATATACCGCCAGCAGGATGCCGATTTTGTCCGTGTGCTGAACAACGTGCGCGACGGACATTTTGATGCATATACCTCGCAGGCACTCGCAAACCGTCTTGACACCGGCTTCGAGCCTCCTATGAATGACAGCAGCTGGATACGTCTCTGCACACACAATGCGACGGCAGACCGCATCAATATGAGCCGGTTAAGTGAACTGAAGAGCAGGGAATACATTTTCGATGCCAAGCTGGACGGACAGTTCCCGGAGAATAATGCCCCGGCTGACGTGCACCTGCGCCTGAAAGAAGGGGCACAGGTTATGTTCATACGCAACGACAGCCAGGGGCAATATTATAACGGCAAAACCGGTATCATCACTGGGATAGATGCCAGGGACGGCATAACCGTAACGGACTCTGACGGTACGGAAATCTCCGTTGAAATGGAGAAATGGGAGAACGTAAAATATGAGATTGACTCCACAGACAATGAGATAAAGCCAATCGTTCAGGGTACATTCACCCAGTATCCGCTGCGTCTGGCCTGGGCAATTACAATCCACAAGAGTCAGGGACTTACCTTTGACCGTGTGATGATAGACGCAGCATCGGCATTCTCTTTCGGTCAGGTCTATGTGGCTCTCTCCCGATGCAGGACTCTTGACGGTATAGTGCTTACATCGCCCATTTCCAGTTCCTGTGTGTTCGGCAATGAGAGTGTGAGCGGATTCTGCCATGCCATACCGGATGTATCTGTAGTGGAAAATGCTCTGGATGCCGAACAACGGGCATACTATTTCAACCAATTGAAGGAATGCTTTGACCTCAGACCGTTAAGAATATGCACTGAGCGGGTGGAGCGGATTTTCCTGAATGATGTCCGCAAAATCTTACCGAAACAGACTGAAAAGTTCACGGAACTGGGTGAGAGAATCCTCCAACTCTGTCAGGTCTCGGAGAAATTCTGCACACAGATTGACCGTATTGCAGAGAATAACGGCAACAATACAGATGACGGCTATCTGCACGAGCGCATAGGAAAGGCCGCAGAGTACTTCTCGTCCAATATGGGCGACATTCTGGCGGAAATTGCGCCGATGCTGACAATTGAAACCGACAATAAGGATACCAACAGACGCCTGAGGGATACGGGTAGCGAACTGCTCTCCGAAGCCGGCATACACCTGCAGGGCATCACTAAACTCCAGACTGAAAAATTCTCGGTGGAATCGTATCACAGAAGCCGAGTTGACGCTATACTTACATCATCCAAGGCAAGTAAGGGCACAAAAGGCAGCCACAAGCGTCAAGCCGCAAAGGATGCAGACATTCCATATAAGTCAGACCACGACATATACGACGAAAACAACCACCCGGAACTGGTGGAGGCACTCATCGAATGGAGAAAAGTCCAGTACAGGAAGAATGAAGTACCTGCCTATTTCATCCTAAGTCAGAAAACTCTTCTGAACATAGCAGATGCGGCTCCGCGAAACCGCAAGGAACTGATGTCCATAATAGGATTCGGCAAAACCAAATGGGAACAGTACGGAGAGGAACTGCTTGAACTTATTGCAGATAATGTAATACGGGGCTGACCAGAAAAATTGACCAGCCCCTGTATATGAGGTATAGCTTAGCTTCACAGCAGCCCGCGACCTTTCAGGAAGGCGGTGTTGTCCGGTTCGCGCCCCATGAAACTGCGGAAAAGTTCCATCGGCTCTTCGCTGCCACCCTTCTCCAGGAATGTAGCCTTGAACTTGGCTGCGAGCTCGGGATTGAACACATTGCCTGACTTCTCGAACTCGGCAAACATATCCTTGTCCAGAACCTCTGCCCAGAGATAGCTGTAGTAGCCTGCGCTGTAACCGCTGGAGAAGATATGATTGAAGTAGGTGGTGCGGTAGCGCGGAACAATCTCATCAATCAGGCCCATTTCGGCACAGACCTTCTTCTCGAAACTATCTACATCGATGCCTTCAATGCTCTCCAGCTCGTGCCATTTCATGTCGAGGATGGAGGCGGCACAAAGTTCGGTGGTCATGAAGCCCTGATTGAACTTGAGTGCATTGATAATCTTGTTCACCAGTTCCTGAGGAATGACCTCACCGGTATCCTTGTGGAATGCGTACTTGGCCAGGAGTTCCGGCTGGAAGGCCCAGTTCTCATTGATCTGTGAGAAGGTCTCCACAAAGTCGCGCTTCACGCTGGTACCGCTGACCGATGAATAGGTACATTGTGTGAGAAGACCGTGCAGAGCGTGACCGAACTCATGGAATACGGTCTGAACTTCGTCTATGTTGAGATATTCCTCCAGATTGCCTACATTGACAATGATAGGACGTACCATATTGCCGTCTGCATCGACGTACTGGTCGCGGACATTGTTCATCCAGGCACCGCCACGTTTGCTGGCGCGAGGCAGATAATCGGTAGTAAAGATACCCAGCAGAGAACCGTCATCGGCTGTAACCTTGTATGTGGTGACAACCTCCGGATTGTAGGAAGGAACGCCTTCCAGCTTCTCCATATTGACACCGTAGAGCTGCTTGGCGGCAAGGAAGATACCGTTCACAACATTCTCCAATTTGAAATATGGCTTTATCTGGTCCTCATCCAGATCATATTTGACTTTGCGGACCTTCTCGGCGTAGTACCACCAGTCCCACGGCTCAATCTTAGTGCCCGCAGGAAGCTTGCCTGCGGCAATGTCCTGATCCATAATCTTCTGCATGTCAGCGACCTCCGCATTGGCCTTGGACACGGCTGCCTTCATTATGCCATCAAGGAATGCATCGACTGTCTCCGGGTCATGAGCCATCTTGGTCTCAAGGATATAGGCGGCAGGATTGCTGTAGCCCATTATCTGAGCCTTTCTGATACGCAGATTCATCACTTCGAGAACGAGCTGGCGGTTGTCGTTGTCATTGCCGTTGTGACCGCGCATGGTATATGCCTTGAACATCTGCTGACGCAGGGCGCGGTCCTCGGTCGTGGTCATTGCGTTGGGATAGTCGGAAACGGTGATGCCAAACTTCTCATTGAAGGCATTGCTCTCAGCCAGAATGTTATTGCCGATAGTCTGGGTCTTGGAAGCGATAGCGGTATTGATTTCACGAAGCTGGTCCTGCTTGTCGGACGGCAGCCCCACACCATTGCGAACGAAGTCCTCGTAATAGTTCTTCAGGACCATCTTCTGCTCTGCGGTCAATGCGCTCTGGTCACCGTTGTAGATGGCGGCAATGCGCTCGTACAGTGCCTTGTTGAAGGAAATGTTGTCCGAATGCTCCGATTCCAGCGGAATAGCAGCTTCAACGACTGAATCGAGTGCATCGGAACGGTCGGTTTCGGAGATGTTGTAGAGCACACCGGCTACCTTGCTCAGAATATTGCCTGAGAGTTCCAGCGGAACGATTGTATTTTCGAATGTAGGAGCCTCTGGATTGGCGGTGATGGCATCAATCTCCTTCTGCTGCTGAGCAATACCCGCCTTGATTGCAGGAATGTAGTCATCAATCTGAATCTTGTCGAAAGGAGGAATACCGTAAGGGGTATCCCACTCAGTGAGGAACGGGTTCGTACCCGTCTTTGTAGTACAAGCTGTCATAGCCATAATTGCGAATGCAAACGTAAGAACTTTTTTCATAAAATATTTAATTTGTTAATTATCAATCATATAACATCAGTTTGAACTATGCTCATCCTCAGTATAATAGCGGATGATGCGCTCTATTGCACGCTGACACACAGGGCAGAATTCCGGACATTCATTTGTGTGCATACGACAGTTGAATGAGCCGCGCCATACACCCTTTGACATATAGCCGCCACCCTCGAACAGACCTACAGCCGGCAATTTTGAGACTGCCGTTCTCTCTGCCTTAGTACGCACGGCACGCGGATTCGGAGCAGGATTCGGTGTAGGTACAGGAGTACCGGATTCTATCATATCCTTCCATTTACTGTCAAAATCGACCTGTGTGGTTATATTCTGCTCCCACGGTTCAGTCTCCGGATTGTAATAGTTCTCGTACTGGTCATCGTAATAGTACTCGTCGGCCAGACCGCCGAAGCTGTGCCCGAATTCGTGTACTACCACCTGCGGCTCGGACGGATGATGTGCAGCCGTCAGTGTATAGGAATTGAATATTCCACCGCCTCCATAATTGTCGGTATTTGCAAGTATTATAATGTGCTCGTACGGAATGCCGGCCAGCTGGTCGTGCATCTGACGGATACGGAGTGTGGTAAGGTATCTGTCCGTATAGAATGTGTCAAAATGTGAGCCGAGTGCCGTAGATTTCCATATCCCCTGTTTCGGAATGCTCACCCCGCTTTCCTCAGACGGCAGACGCACGGCCATGAAATTAAATCTGTCCCCCAAAGTCCTGAATGGCTCGTGCAGCAGAATGCTCTCGACTGCGGCCTGTGCATCGGAGTAGAAAATATCCATTTCATCGGCAGTATATCCCTCCGGAAGTATGACAACATCTATGCAGTCCGATGCCTTGCCGCTATGATGCAGATAACGATAATACGGCGGATTCTGCCCGATACGGCGTATCAGGATGTCCTTTGGATCTACATCGTGAGTCAATGACGACACCACGCTATTATATGTATCAAACAACTCCACGGTTATTTTTACCGGCACAGACGGCATTGGCAGAAGGAATATGTTCTCAAAACTCTTGCTGGCTTTTGTGGCCTCCTCGGTCTGCTGCCATTCCTGAAACAGTGTGCTGAATGAGTTGCAATACAGCACATCGCCTGTCTCAGCATCGGTCATACGGATTGCACCGTTTCCAAGCAGATGAACGTGATCCATATTGACCGTCCTTCCCGCCCAACCGGGAAAAGTACACAATTCATCCACATAAATGTTACACTCCTTCGCATTTCCGGAGAATGAATAATCCACGCGCAAAGTATTGTCAGTCAGTTTGGACTGTGCAGACGCAACCACCGGCAGCAACATCACAAGAAATAGAAATCCCGCTCTTTTAAGTTTCAGCGGTTCATGCATCTTTTTAAGTTTTATCATAATCTTTGAGAATTGTTCGTTCGGTGACATTATCAATTTTAATCATTAAACTTACCGTTGGCAAATCCGAAGTACTTGGTAAAGAACGCTTTCAGCCTGTCAAGGACATGCTCGACCTTGCCCTGACGGTTTGCATTCGGATCGAATGGGTTGATAGGAGGCATAATGCTGTTAAGTTCAAGACCACCTTCAGGAACATAGCCACGGGCAAATGCCATCTCTATGAACTCCACAGCCTTGTCGCTCTTCAGGTGTTCTTCAGCAACAAGTTCCGCAAACTCTGTCTTCTTCTGTTCATTGAGGTATGTCTGCCACTGCTCATAGACATCACCAGTCGCGGTCATGCTTTCTATGAAGCGTTCAATAAGTTCCTTCTTGTCACGCAGGTCTGCACTTGACTCGATTGATTTGACAATGCGGATATGAATCTCACTATCCTGACAATGGCTGTCATGATACTGCTTTACCAGATAAAGAATGTAATCAATGTTGACTTCCACCTGCTTGACGAGTTCCATTTCAAACTCAATGTCATCGTTTACATTGGTTTTGTCGCCATCATTGTGGGAGCGGTAGTAATCGTGCAAGTCAATGTAAACGCTCGTATAGTCCTGGATTTCCCTGGCAGTAAGCGGATTGAGCTCAGCAAACCGGTCAAAGCAGCTCAAAAGGTTGATGAAGCGGAGAACTGTACCGAACAGTTTGATGAAATCACGTTCCTTCTGTTCTCCCACAGGAATAGTACCGGGAGTAACGAGAGTCTTCAACTCTTCGACAAATTCCACATAGCCTTTGACGTACTTGCCCTTGGCATCGGTATAGCCGTTGAAATAGTCCTCGAACGGACGGAGTATCGCAGTACCAGTGGCATCGGCATCACCATAGCGCGACAGAGCCTCGTTCGTCCGGTCTTCAAGATTGCGGAAGCATACTATGTTTCCGGCATTCTTCACTGAGTTCAGAATACGGTTTGTACGGCTGAAAGACTGTATAAGGCCATGATAGCGCAAATTCTTATCTACCCACAGAGTGTTGAGAGTTGTGGCATCGAATCCGGTCAGAAACATGTTCACCACAATAAGGATGTCAATCTCACGGTTCTTCATGCGGAGTGACACATCCTTATAATAGTTAGGAAACTTGTCGGCCGATGTATCGTAGTTGGTCGAAAAAACCTTGTTATAGTCCGCAATGGCACGCTCCAGAAAGTCACGGCTGCTCTCATCCATACCATCGGTGCTGTCAGAATCTTCATCCTCAATTTCCTCGCCTGCTTCGTCATTGACTCCGTAAGAGAAAATTGTGGCTATCTTCAGTTTCCTGTTCTCCGGCAATTCTGCCATTTGTTTCTGAAACTCATTGTAATACAGTTTGGCTGCATCAATACTCTGTACAGCAAGCATGGAGTTGAAGCCACTTAGTCTGGCCTTAGTCCTGACCTCCTCATAGTCCTTTTCCCCGTAGTGCTTCACCACATCCGCCACATCATCCAGCTGTTTGAAAATGTAGGAACTTGACTGCTTCGTCTGCTGTGCATAGTGCTCCAGAATGTAACTTGTCACATTGCCGATACGTTTGGCCGACATCAGAGCCTTCTCACGCTCAATATCCCAGACCTGAGCGTTCTCAATACTCTTCTTGCTCTTCATAGTGCTGACGTATGTCACGCGGAATGGAAGCACATTGTGGTCACGGATAGCATCTACAATAGTATAGGTATGAAGTCTTCTGCCAAAGACATCGTCAGTTGTCTTAAGATTTCCCCGGCCATCTGATACATTCTCGGGGAAGATAGGTGTGCCTGTGAAGCCAAAAATATAGTACTTCCTGAACTTTCTGACGATAGCGGCGTGCATATCGCCAAACTGTGAACGATGGCACTCATCAAACACCAGCACAACATTCTTACCGAATATCTCGTGTGTCGGGAATCTCTTTATCAGCGAAGTGAGCTTCTGTATTGTGGTTATGACAATCCTGCACTTCGAATCCTTCAGCTGGCATTCCAGTATCTTTGTCGATGTGTTACCGTTGGCGGCACCTTTCTGGAACCGGTCATACTCCTTCATGGTCTGATAGTCCAGATCTTTGCGGTCAACCACAAACACAACCTTGTCAATGAAATCATACTTTGTAGCCAGCTGTGCAGCCTTGAACGAAGTCAGAGTCTTGCCCGAACCCGTTGTGTGCCAGACATATCCGCAAGCGTCCATTGTGCCTTCCCTCTTCATGTTGTGAGTACGTTCTATCTGGTTCAGAAGTGCTTCGGTAGCGGCAATCTGGTAAGGACGCATCACAAGCAGCAAATCCTGCTCCGTCAGCACACAGAAACGCGTGAGAACATTGAGTAGGGTGTGACGGGAGAAGAATGTGGCGGTAAAGTCAACCAAGTCGTTGAGTACCTGATTGCCGGCATCTGCCCAATAGCTGGTGAACTCAAACGAGTTGCTTGTCTTAGGCTTATTCCTGGTCCCTCCCTTTTTAATCTCATTGATATGGCTGTCCCTGGTCGTATTGCTGTAGTACTTGGTCTGTGTGCCGTTGCTCACCACAAAAATCTGCACATACTCAAACAATCCGTTCCCTGCCCAGAAGGACTCTCTTCCATAACGGTTTATCTGGTTGAAAGCCTCTTTGATACTTACGCCACGCTTCTTCAGCTCAATATGTACCAATGGCAAACCATTCACAAGGATGCTGACATCATAACGGTTGGGACGCTTGCCGTTACCAACCTCATACTGGTTGATTACCTGTGTGCGATTGGCATGAACATCGTCCTTCCTTATCAGATAGATGTTCTTTTCCTCGCCATTGTCGCACTTCAAGGTCTTCACATAGTCGGTTTGTATTGTCCTTGTCTTGTCAACGATACCCTTGCCCTCTGCGGCTATTTCTGTTTTGAAGAAACTGCTCCATTCGTTATCGGTGAAGTGGTAGTTGTTCAATTCCTCCAGTTTTACACGCAGATTGCTGACGAGTTCATCCTCATTGTGTATTTGGACATATTCATACCCCTGACGCTGGAGTTGCTCTATGAGCGAACGTTCCAAGTCGGCTTCGGTCTGATAACCATCTTCCGCAACCATTGTCGGGCGCTCATAATGCGCCACTACGGTACTGGTGTTGTTTTCTGATAGTATGTTATACTGCATTTTATTATGCTGCTTGATCGAATGTTAATAGTTTGTTGCGATAATACTCATATTGTTGACGGCGAGCCTCAATCTCAGCTGGCAAGCCTATCTGCAAATCGGTAGTGAGGGCTTCAAATCGGTCGAGAATGGAAACTATGCGCTCTTGTTCCTCCATCGAAGGAATAGGAATATTATAAGAGAGTATTGCATTCTTATCACCTCGTGGCATCTTTCCTCCTTTTGCATGACTGTTGTCATAATCGAAGAACGCATCTGAGGCCAAAATGTAATAGAGGAATTTCGGCATTACTTCTTTACTGTCAAGAACACGGATACAAACAACATCGCCATTTGTACCACCTTGACAATCTGACAACCATATCTTTTTGAGATAAGGACGGATGTTACCAATCAGTATGTCTTGTGGTAGGAACTCTATCGCTACACCTTCAGGAACAGAAGAAGAACAGGTCTTGCCTCCTCTGTCCTTAATAAGGCTTTCAACTCCTACATATGTATCGACAGTAAGCATTTCTGATTTGATTCTCGCTTTAGGATAATGTGCTATCTCACTGATTTTCTTCCATATTACTTGCCTGACGCTCCTCTCGTGGGGGGGGGTTATTCCATTGAATGTCAGCAACTTATTGCGATAGTATTCGTATTGTTGCTTTCGCGCTTCCAGTTCCGCTTCCAGTTCCGCTGTAAGCGTAGTCATTTTGTCAAGCACTTCAACAATACGATTCTGGATCTCAATAGGGGGAAGGGGGATTTCAAAAGCATTTATCATTTTAAGATTCAATCCTCCACGAGTACCATCCCCACATGAGATTGTTCGTAATGTTTGATATTGACCTTTAAGGTAATGAAACAAGAAGTCTGGAATCAGTTGTTCATTTGGAATTATTGCGCATAATGATTGATTCGTGCATAATTCTGTTCTTGTAATAGCAACAGTGCCTCGTGTTTTACCTTGTCCTGCAAGTGCTATTACCACAGAGTTAATTGGAACCATCTTAGTACTTGACTTATCATATCCAAGCTGTGTGATTTTCTTCTCAGTGGCAAATACCTGCCCTTTGTTGACTTCCCCAGAACTCATCCATTGAATAGTGCCATTTTCCCAATATTGAGAATTTTTAGTGTCTGGCGTAGCACCTGCATAGCACTTGCAGACATCACCAATTTTAACCATTGTGACCCCCTCAGGGCAAAGCCTATTTATCATTTGTTCAATACTTTCCATACATCAATCCTTCTGTTTTTGCAGTTCAAAGATAATTTTCTGTTGTTCTATTTCCTTGATAAGCTGTTCCTTCGTAGGCAGATAGGTCAGGTATTTGGCTTGGAACAACTGTTCGTTGCCATTGAGCACGCTATATCGTGCCATATCCTCGCTGGTCTCAGAGCAAAGCAGCAGACCAATAGTAGGATTGTCACCTTCGGTGCGCTGCATCTTGTCATACATCCGCACATACATATCCATCTGCCCTACATCCTGGTGGGTGATCTGTGATGTCTTGAGGTCGATGAGGAAGAAGCATTTGAGGATGTAGTTGTAGAACACAAGGTCGATGTAGAAATCTCCCATATCGGTGCGTACATGCTTTTGGCGAGCAACAAACGCAAAACCTTTGCCAAGTTCCATGATGAATTTCTGCAAATGGCTTATTATGCTGCCTTCAAGATCCGATTCTGTAAAATCAACATTCTGCGACAGACCAAGAAACTCTGCTACTACAGGATTCTTGATAAACTCCAATTTGTCCTGCATGGATGCAGTAATCTGATGCATTTCCGCCACTACCTTGTCTTTTGCTGGCGACTGCAAGAATCGGTGGTAGTATTGCGATCCTATGTTGCGATGTAGTGTACGACTACTCCACATTTCGCGTAGTGCCTCCTGCTCATACCATTTGCGAGCCTTAGCATCTTCCACGCGTATCAGCTCACGATATAAAGTCCACGGTAGCAATTGTTGACTCACTGCGTCCACTTTTGCAGATTTTGGACTCACTGCGTCCAAAATTTCAGGGAAACAATGATAAAACTTCATATATTGATAAAGAGAACTGAAATCGAATCCCTTACCATATTTCTCTGTGAGGATAGTGGCTAGGGTTACCATCACCTGCTTTCCATATTCAGCCCTGCCCTTATCATCCAAATGTTCGCGAGCGATGCGTTCACCCAACTGCCAGTTGCGTATGGTCAAAGCCTTATTGACGGCACGATAGGCATAATCGCGGGCTGTCTCAATTATTCGACATGTGTCATCAACCAGCAGATTGTCGAGTTTTATGCTTTGATTTCTTGTGATTTCTTTCATCTTTCTACAATGCCTTTACAAGTTCGTCTATCTCAGTGCGCAATATATTCTGGCGAGCTACTATCTGGGCTATACGCTGGTTGAGTTCGTCGATGTCAACCTCTACACTGGTATCTTCTTTTTCAACGTATGTAGATACGGAGAGGTTGTATTTTTGTGCTTCAATATCTGCTGTTGTTACAACCTTGCTGAAATATTCAATCTCAGTCTTGTGGAATTGAGTATCGTAAATCTTTTCGATGTTCTCGTCGCTCAGCTTATTCTTGTTTCCCTCATGCACAAACTCGTTGCTTGCATCAATAAAACACACGCGGTTGTCGGGCTTGTTCTTCTTCAAAACGATGATGCATGTGGCGATTGAAGTTCCAAAGAACAGATTCTGAGGAAGCTGAATAACAGTATCAACATAGTTGTTGCTTACCAGATACTGGCGAATCTTCTGTTCGGCTGCGCCACGATAAAGCACACCAGGAAACTCAATAATAGCAGCTGTTCCTTCGGTTGAGAGCCAAGACAGCATGTGCATGGTGAATGCGAGGTCTGCTTTGCTGGCAGGTGCAAGAACTCCTGCAGGAGAGAAGCGGGGGTCATTGATAAGGGTCGGATCATTTGGACCATCCCAAGGTATTGAGTAAGGAGGATTTGACACAATGGCATCAAATGGCTCTTCATCAGAGTGACGGGGATTCTTCAGGGTATCGCCCTGCTGGATGTCGAAATGGTCGTAATTCACATTGTGCAGGAACATGTTCATACGGCACAGGTTGTAGGTCTTCAGGTTGATTTCCTGACCGAAAAAACCGTCAATGACATTTCTTGTGCCAAGTATCTCCTTGAATTTCAATAACAATGAACCGCTGCCACAGGCAGGGTCATATACCTTGTTCACGGAAGTACGACCACCGGCGGCAATCTTTGCAAGAAGGAAACTGACCTCGGCAGGAGTATAGAATTCACCTCCTTTGGTTCCAGAGTTAAGGGCATACATCTTGATAAGGTGTTCGTAGCAGATTCCGAACACGTCAAGACCGGAGTCCTGATATTTGGCAAATTCGAGATCGCGGACACTCTCCAAAAGGGTTGTCAGAAGTTCACAACGCTCGGCCACAGTCCCTCCAAGGCCAGGATCATTGGTATTGAAGTTGGCAAACAAACCTTTCACATCACTTTCGCTGGCTGTACCGATGGCACTTTCTTCGAATGCGCGGAAGTTGTTGGCAAGTGTAGTGTTAAGCTCCGGATTGCTCTTCGCCTTATTCGCCACATTTATAAACAATTGCGATGGCAGAATGAAGAAACCTTTGGCATTGATGATCTGCTCTCGGGCATTTTCTGCCACTTCGTCAGGCATATTGGCATAGTCCGGATCCGGCACACCTGCATCCCTCATCAGGTTATTGCAGTAGTCTATCACATCCTCCGATATAAAGCGGTAGAACAGGCTACCCAGCATGAAATCCATAAACTGGACTGGTGACACCTTGCCGCCGTGTACGAGGTTCGTTGCAGTCTTCCATATCAGACTGCCCAACTCATTGCGAAGTTCATCAGCTGTCATATTGATGTATTACTTTTATTCTTCAAGTATTTCAGTCAGCAAGTGCGTAATCCATCTGTTTCTTCTCGAGATTGCACGATGAAACCACGACTTTGATAGGATCACCCAGGCGATATTTCCTACCGGTAGCGTGCCCGGTCAGACAGTAGTTCTTCTCATCGAACTCAAAGTAATCACTGCCAAGAGAACGTATCGGGATAAGTCCATCGCACTTGTTCTCTATTATTTCGGCATAGATGCCCCACTCCGTGACTCCGCTTATAACGGCATCGTAGGCCTGTCCCATACGTTCGCTCATATACTCCACCTGCTTGTATTTGATACTTGCGCGCTCGGCCTGCTCGGCAAGCTGTTCCATATTTGAGCTGTGTTCGCAATATTCCTCGTACTTGCTCTGCATAACCGAACGTCCGCCTGCCAGATAACGGGTAAGCAGACGGTGTACCATCAGGTCCGGGTAACGGCGTATCGGAGATGTGAAATGCGTATAGTAATCCATCGAAAGGCCATAATGGCCGATGTTTTCGGTACTGTAGCACGCCTTCTGCATAGTACGCAGAGAGACAATCTCCACAAGGTTCTGCTCACGTTTGCCCTTCACATCGGCGAGCAGTTTGTTTATCGATTTGGACATCTCCACGTTCGTGCCCGATGTCTTGACCTTGTAGCCGAACTTCTGCACAAACTGGGCAAGATTCTCCAAACGGTCCTGATCAGGCTTGTCGTGTACACGATATACAAATGTCTTGGGTGTCCTTCCCTTGGTTTTGCCGATGAATTCGGCAACCGTGCGGTTCGCCAGCAGCATGAATTCCTCAATAAGCTTGTTGGCTTCCTTCGATTCCTTGAAGAAGACACTTACAGGACGGCCCTTCTCATCAACATCGAAATGGACCTCCACACGGTCAAAATCAAGAGCTCCGGCAGACATGCGTCTGTCGCGCAACGTCTGCGCCATTGAGTTCAATGTCATTATCTCAGCCACCAGTTCATCGCCTGGGAGAGGACCTTTCTCCCCACTCTTCTCACGCTCTATTATAGCCTGCACTTCCTCGTATGCGAAGCGGCGGTTACTGCGGATTACGGTGCGTACAATGCGTGACGAACGTACCTCAGCTGCCGAGTCCATAGTGAAAATCACGGAATATGCCAATTTGTCCTCGTCCTGCCGCAAGGAACACAGATCGTTGCAGAGTTTTTCCGGCAGCATAGGCACGGTACGGTCAACCAGATATACCGATGTGGCACGTTTATACGCCTCACGGTCAATGATACCGCCCTCAGTTACATAATAGCTCACATCGGCTATGTGCACACCTACTTCCCACAAGCCCTCCCTGATCTTGCGGATTGAGATTGCATCGTCAAAATCCTTCGCATCACGCGGGTCAATCGTAAATGTGGTGACATCGCGGAAATCCTCACGACCCTCAAACGCAGATGCCGGGATTTCCGATGGAATGGCATTTGCAGCTTCTTCGACAGTAGCGGGATAGGTGTAAGGCAGACCATATTCTGCCAGTATTGCGTGCATCTCCGTCTCGTTCTCACCGGCAGCTCCAAGCAGGTCTATGACCTTGCCGACCGGATTACGTCCGGCCTCAGAAGGCCATTCAATGACCTTCACCACAGCCTTGTCGCCATCGTGTCCTCCCTTAAGTCTGTCACGAGGTATGAAGATATCCGTATCATTCTTATTGGCTGTCACAAGGAAAGCCTGTCTGTGATCCACCTGAAGTGTTCCGACGAATGTGTCCTTGGCACGTTGCAGAATCTCCAGAACCTCACCCTCCGGCGCAGTCATGGAACGGCGTGCGAACTGGACAATTCTGACACGGTCTCCGTTCTGGGCTCCTTTGGAATTACGTTCGGCAACCATTATGGCCGCACTCCCGTCATCGGGCACCAGATAGTTCTTTCCTCCGGCACGGCGCTGTATCACGCCCTCGACGAACTTCTCCTTATGAGCCAGTTGAATGCGGCCATCCTTTTCCTTGAGATATCCGTCGTCTATCATATCCATTATCACATCAAGACACATAGTCCGCATCGGATGCGTCTTCAGCTTCAACACCTCGTATATGTTCCTGATGCTTACCTCTGCGTCGCGATTACTCACGAAATAATCCTTTATCAGATCCATCATGACCTTCCTGGTCACGCGGATTCCCCCTTTATATGATCGTCCCATACTGCGATAATATTAAATTCACAGGCAAATTACACAAAAAACAGACAGATGCCACTGACTATATCACAAAAAAGATAAAATATTGCGCATTAAAAACAAAAGTAATACTTTTATAATCGCAAAGGCTTTCTAAGTTTTGAAAAACAGTTAATAAACCAATGACTATATGGCAAACGAATCCAAGACAATGAATCTTTTTCGCAAAAAACTACGCGAAAAAAATTATTATAAAGACTCTTCTATTCTGGTCGAAGAACAATCTTCTGATGACAGGAAAATAAAGAGATTGTTGGCCAATGCCTCAAAATCCGACAACGGCAATGAAGGGAAACCAGACTTCATCATCTCATCAGCCAGATACCCGGACCTGCTCATAGTCGTTGAATGCAAGGCCGATATACAGAAACAGGAATCTGAGACTAAAGATTCAATCAAGTCATATGCCGTTGACGGAGCACTCTTCTATGCCTCTTTTCTGTCCAAAGAGTTTGACGTAATCGCCATAGGCTTCAGTGGAGAGACAGAATCATTATATCGGATTACCCACTATATCCAGTTAAAAGGCGAGAAAAGTCATCATAAACTATTCAATGATAACGAGCTGCTGGATATTGACTGCTACAATTACGGTCTCCTGCACAGTGATTTCAAATTCAATCAGGATTTCAGCAAACTGATAGATTACACCAAGGAACTGAATATGACTCTTCAAAATAAAAAGATTAAAGAGTCAAAACGTGGACTTCTCATAAGCGGTATTCTGATTGCTCTGAAAGATGAGCGGTTTAAAGCTGAATACCGAAACTATAAAACAACAGAGCAGATAGTCAATAATATGTATGCGGCCATCTGTTTGGAACTTGACCGTTCCGATGTCCCGGAGCGTAATAAGGAATCATTGAAATCAGGGTACGAGTTCATAAAGACAAATACAGTCATTAACAATGAGAGTCCTGAAGGAAAGAGATTTCTTGTAAACCTGATTGCTGAATCAAACGAGCACATCAATGGTTTTATGGTGACTCACAAATACATTGATACAGTCAGCCAGTTTTATGTTGAATTCCTACGTTATGCCAACAACGACAAAGGTCTGGGAATAGTTCTGACACCTCCTCACATTACTGAGCTGTTCGTTGAGCTTGCAGGCGTGAATAAGGACAGCGTTGTCATCGACAACTGTGCCGGTACCGGTGGATTTCTTGTAAGTGCGATGAAAAAGATGCTTGCAGACGCTAATGGCGACATTGCTAAAGAAAACGATATAAAGAACAAACAGCTGGTAGGAATAGAATTTGACGATGACATCTATACCCTTCTCATATCAAATATGATAGTACATCGGGACGGACGTACCAACATCACTCTCGGTGATTGCTTCAAAATTGATACAGAGGAAATCAGGAAGAAATTCCATCCGACAGTAGGTCTTCTTAATCCTCCCTACAAGAACAAAGGTAAAGGAACAGAGGAACTGGCATTCGTACTGAACAATCTTTCTATGCTTGAACGCGGAGGTAAATGCGTTGCCATAATGCCAGTCAGTTGTGTAAATGATGTCACTGGAGCATCCTGTGTCCTTAAACAGGAAATACTCGAAAATCACACTCTGGAGGCGGTCTTGTCGTTACCGGAAGAATTGTTCGTAAATTCAAATGTAAATACAGTCACTTGCGCAGTTGTCATCACCGCAGGCATACCTCATCCTGATAATAAGAAAACCTGGTTTGGATATTGCCGTAATGACGGATTTGTCAAGAAAAAGAATAAAGGCCGTATTGATGCCAATCATACGTGGCAACAAATAAAGAAAGAATGGACAGATGCATTCATCAATAAGGAAATCATACCTGAATTCAGTGTAATGCAAAAGGTTACAGCCCGTGATGAATGGTGTGCCGAGGCATATCTTCAGACTGATTACAGCCGACTGACATTAGATGATTATATGGAAACCGTTCGGAATTATTTCTTATTCAATATGAAAAGTTCCGGAAATACGGATATTTCTGAAGAGGAAGAATTGTATGAGACTATGTAAGGTTAAAGAATTGTTTGCCATTAATCCAGGCAACGGATTTGAGCTTAATGCACTCTCCTTAGTGTCAGACGGAGTGAATTTCATTGCCCGTGGAATGAAAGACAATGGAGTATCTGCAAGAGTCGCAAGAGTGATTGGTACACCCCCATTTGATGCTGGAACAATTACTGTAGCCGCCAGTGGCAGTGTAATGGAATCATTTCTACAACCAAGACCTTATTATACCGCATATCATATATTTGTTCTAACTCCAAGAACAGAAATGTCTGATGCCGTAAAGTTATATTACTGTATGTGTCTGCGCCGTAACAGATTTAAATACTCATACGGCCGTCAGGCAAACGAGACATTACCTGATCTGCTGATTCCAGCATTGGACGAAATTCCCTCATACGTAAAAAATATCTCTCTTGAACAAGCTGAAAAGCTGTTGATTGACTCGGTAAAAATAGAAGGCATCAATAGAAAAGCAACTTATTCTTCTGACACACCGGATTTGATTCCATTATCAGAATTGTTTGAATTGAATAATGGCATTTCGTCAGACAACGTTCTCAAAAGTCCACATAAGCAAAGTGACAACTGGATTCCATTCATACGACCCTCATACCGCCAGTCAACAAGCATAGACGCATACGTCAACAAAACTCTGATTGCTGATGACAAAGTTTTCCCAGCCGGTACATTATACGTCTCAACAAACGGTCAGGGCAGCCACACATACTCATACGTCTCAGCCACAGAATTTGTTCCCAATTCAGATGTCTGTGTTCTCCTGCCCAAACGAGAGATGTGTCTGCGCGAGAAACTCTTCTATGCTATGTGCATCACAAAAAACCGTTTCAAATTCTCATACGGCAGAAAGCCCAAAGGTGAAAAATTAGGCTCAATTCTTGTCCCGGAATGTATCAATTCCACATTTAATGATTGTCCGCTTGATGGTTTTCTTCCCCAAAAGTGATAATAGATATGGATACAAAGCAGAATATACGCCAATATATACGTGACATCAGCAAGGTTAAGACATTTCAGGAACTTGAAGAACTGAGCAATGATGTATGCCAGAATATTATCAGCAGAACGAAACAGGAAAGAAATACACACATGACCCTTCTGTTGTATTGGTCGCTGCCGGATGAAGTCCAGACAATAAATCTTATTGAGACACTGCACCAAACAGGACATCACATCCTGCTGCCTGTAGTGACAGGTAACACTTTGCAATTACGTGAATACACAGATGCCCACGATATGGTGACGGGAGCTTTTGATATTCCGGAACCTGTCGGTGGGGAATTCACGGATTACGATAAAATTGACCTGGCATTCATACCGGGACGTGCATTCACAACTGATGGAGCACGTTTAGGACGTGGCAAAGGATATTACGACAGGCTGCTGACGAAAATCGGCTGTCCGCTCATAGGAGTCTGCTTTCCTTTCCAGATTGTTAAAAAAATACCGATGGATACGCACGACATAATGATGAATGAGGTGATTTACTAACATAAATTTACGGTCAATATGAGAGGTGTTTCAGCATTTAAAATCATTGTTGCAGCCATTGTGGCGGTTACCGCATCCGGAAACTGTCCGGCCGCCGACAAATACACGGTAAAGACCCGCAACGGACTGGTCAGAGGATTTGACGAGGAAGGAACGATGGCATTCAAAGGCATTCCCTACGCCAAGGCCGGGCGGTTTATGCCCCCGATGCCGGCAGACAAATGGGACACCGTGATGATTTGTGACCATTGGGGCCCGCAGGCTATGCAGGGTGGACGCAACTCTGGCAATGAGAAGGAGATGTCCGAGAACTGCTGCGTACTGAACGTCTGGACCACAGACCTCAAGGCAAAGAAGCCGGTGATGCTATGGTGTCACGGCGGAGGATTCGACTCCGGCACATCCGCCTGGAATCCGGGAATGGGTCTGGCTAAGAAGGATGTAGTTGTGGTAAGCCTCAACCACCGTCTGAACATAATCGGCTTTCTGGACTTGTCAGCCACAGGCAATCCCAAATACAAATACTCCGGCAATGTGGGTATGATGGATGTCGTAGCCGCTCTTGAGTGGATTCGCGACAATATCAAAGCCTTCGGTGGCGATCCGGATAATGTCACGGTATTCGGCGAATCCGGCGGTGGCGGAAAAGTCGGCACGCTGATGTGTATGCCACAGGCAAAAGGTCTGTTCCACAAGGCCATCATAATGAGCGGCACGATACTCAACGTGAACAACAAGGCAATGACCGAGGAGCTTGGTCTTGCCGTACTCAAGGAACTCAATATCCCAGTTGATCAGGTAGAACTGATAAACGATGTACCATACGACAAGCTCTATCAGGCAGGCCAGCGCGCCCTTGCCGCCAGTATCGGCACACGATCTCCGGGTACTCCTATGATGTGGGGCTTCGGGCCCACTCCTGACGGCGAAGTATTGCTCCAACAGCCTTTCCAACCGGATTTCGCCGCCATATCGAGCAACATTCCACTGGTAATCGGCACAACATTCAATGAACTCCAGCGCGGACAGTACGGACGCGAAATGAACCTTGAGCAGGCAAAAAAAGCCGTTGAAAACGTCTTTAGCAATGATACTGAGGCCTACGCCACCGAGTTCGCAAAAGCCTGGCCGGACTACATTCCGCAGGACCTCCCGTCGGTCGATATGATGTTCCGTCCCAAGACCATAATCACGGCCGATGCGGCATCCGCCTCCAAAACAGCTCCTGTATATAATTATATGTTTACGTGGAAATCGCCGTCAACAGGTATATCCGCCCACGGAGCAGAGCTCAACTTCTGTTTCAACACTCTGCACCTGGCGGGACGCGACCTGCCGTCACCGTCAGAGTCGGACCTGAGGCTGGCTGACCGTATGGCGCAATCGTGGGCAAACTTCGCCCACACCGGCAATCCCAATGTCAGCGGATTACCAGAATGGCACCCTTATACCGCAGAAAACGGCGAGTGCTTCATCTTCGGTCCGGAATGTGAGATACGTCACAACTTCGACCGCAAGCTGGAAGAAATCATCAATGCCCACTGTTTCACCAAACTCGACGCATTCCGTGCTTCCGGCTCACTGAAGTAACGGACTCAATTACAATAAAAACTGGCTGAGAAATATTCCCAGCCAGTTTTTCCTGTTTTCCGCAATGGGACACCCATTTTGGCAGTTAGCTGAGATGAGCCCCAGCAGTTCGGTAACCTCCGGCTGCTCCTTGGTATCATGAGTTTTCCGTCATTTTGTACAATTAACTCTCCAGTGTCGTAGTCTTGG